>DATDFQ010000048.1 GCA_036522515.1 Bacteroidota bacterium | reverse complement strand
TTCCAGCTTGTAGGGTTCTCTCGGTTCGAAAAATATACTTGCTCCGGTGAGAAGGCCAATCGTACCTCCTGCCAGAAGGACAACCGTTACATTCATGCGTTTTTCACCCGGACGTATTTGGATTTTTCAGGATTTGGTCACCGCATAGTTCATCTTCTTCAGCTTTTCCGTCGCCCGTACGCGCTGGTCACCTTGCAGCTCGATAGCACCCTCTTTCACAGTTCCCCCCGTGGCGCAATGCTCCTTCAAGATCCGGGCAATCTCTTTCAGCGTTTCGGGATTGTGCTGCAATCCCGATATGACGGTGACGGCTTTCCCTTTTCGTCCTTTCGTGTCGAGGGAAATGCGGGCGGTCTTGCCCTTGCCATCATGCGTATCACCGGCCGCTGCGTGCTCGCTTTTTCCCGACGGTGGTAGAAGTTGACTAAGATCGGAAAAGGATTTCAGTTTCACTCTTACCATTTAGAGCGTGAACCTCATGGCCGCCCGAAACTGCGCATACTGTGTCGCTTGATTTTCGGTGAAGGCGTTAAAAAATTGGGACTGTAGAATAATCCCCGTGCTCTCGTTCACCGGAATATCGATGCCGAGCCCGGCGCTCAGCGAAACGGCGGAATGACTTGTACCATAAAAGATTTCGAATTGACCTGAAGGAATATCATATAAGGTCAGATCGCCTGTCGATTCATGGTGATACCCCAGCCCGACAAGAGCAAACGCTGCTAGCTTTTCCCTATTGCGGCTGAACCTGGCCTGAAAAACCGGATTGATGGAGATGATGTTTGCCGCGCCACCGCTCACCACCACCTGTGGCCGTTCCGGAGGGGCCACCAGGAGCTTGTTGATGTCAAATCCATACCTGCTGTAATCGACCGCGATTCCCAGGCTGATAATCGGAGAAATAGAACTCGTCACCATTCCGCCGAGGTTGAAGCCCGTGTTCCACTCATAGGTGAAACTCTCGGGTCCCATCGGTATAGATATCCCCACGCCCGCTGAGACCTCGCGCCGCGTCTCTTCCTGCCCAACAAGGGTCGAATCGCAGAGGACAACGAAGAAAAAGAACAGGCCGACAAATGGAATAAACCTGCTCCTCGAATCAATTCTCTGTGAAGTATATTTCATGCTATTCCTCCTTTCGTCCCACCTCCAGCAACACCCTGATTGAGTCACTACCCAACTCACGCTTGTCTTTCAGTCGGAATTGCCACTGCACAAGGATGCCTTCACGTCTATCCCTGAAGTAACGGCTTCAATTGTGTACCGATTAACTCGATCGATTGCATCAGTTTTTCGTGCGGCAGTGCGGCACCATCCATCTGGAAGGTGAGCCTCGAGATGCCCCCGAGCGCGTCCGCATGGTGAAGGATCTTTTTCGCCACTTCCTCGACGCTCCCGATCAGCAGCGCGCCTTGCGGTCCCAGTTGCGCATCGAACCAGCCTCTTGTCATGGCCGGCCACCCGCGTTCTTTGCCAACCTTTGTCATTGTTTCGGCATAGCCCGGGTAGAAATCATCTGCTGCTTGTTGTGTGGTTTTTGCCAGGTAACCCTGCGAGTGCAGGCCCACTTTCAACTGTTCCGGCCGGAAACCCGCTCTTCTTCCTGCCTCCCGGTAGAGATCCACCAAAGGACGAAAGCGATGAGTCTCGCCTCCTATCACCGCAACCATCAGCGGAAGGCCCAGGCTGCCGGCGCGAGCGAAAGATTCTGGCGTCCCTCCCACGCCTAACCAGATGGGCAGAGGATCCTGCACGGGTCTTGGATAGACCCCCAGGTTATTGAGTGCCGGACGGAATTTACCGGACCACGTAACAAACTCATTGGCGCGAATACTCAGGAGGAGGCCGAGCTTTTCGGCAAAGAGGTCATCGTAATCCTGCAGGTCATAACCGAAGAGTGGAAATGCCTCTATGAACGATCCCCGCCCGACCACCATTTCGGCCCTCCCGCCAGATATCAGATCCAGAGTTGCAAATTCTTGAAAAACCCTTACCGGGTCTGCGGCACTCAGCACGGCGACTGCGCTCGTCAGGCGGATGCGCTTCGTTCGTGCCGCCGCCGCGGCCAAAATAAGAGCCGGCGCAGAATCAAGGAAGCCTTTTCGGTGGTGCTCCCCGATTCCGAACACGTCAAGGCCGGCCTGCTCTGCATGTTCCATTCTTTCGAGCAACCTGGCTAGTGCCTGCGCATCATCGGCGGATGTGCTGCTCTGATTGGTAAACATGGCGGCAAAACTGTCGACTCCGATTTCCATCCACCTCTCCGATTCGGGAAAAAGGAAGGTAGCAAATTGACATCGAAATGCCAAAATTTGTAAATTCATACCGATGCACCACATTTCGAGAGATTCTGATAACGCAGTCCTCAAGCTATCGTGGGGGCTCTGCCTTTGCCTCATTTCCTTTCTTGCCGCTTGCGAGCATCTGCCGGATGAAGCGGGAGGTTCCCACCCGGCATCGATACGCGGCATCACTCTGGTCGATTGGAGCCCCAACGGCTACACGCGTGCAACGTCCGACAGCGCTTTAAGAGCGATTGCTTCAATCGGCGCAACGCATGTGACTGTGATTGTCACGGCGTATCAATCGAGCCAAACCTCAGACCGTGTCCAAATTGACTCTACCCGCACACCAACTCTTGAATCTGTGCGCCACGCCCTTGCGAGCGCCGCCTCGCTGGGGTTGAAAGTTGTCTTAAAACCACATGTCGATCTCTATGACGGTACCTGGCGAGGTCTCATCGCACCTTCCGATCCTGCCGCATGGTTCGAATCTTACAAGCAGTTTCTCTCCCCGCTCGTCTCGCTGGCCGAATCTGTCCACGCTGCTCAATTCGTCATCGGGACTGAACTTGCCGGAACAATCCGGTACAACGATCGGTGGGAAGAGGTCATTCAATTCATAAGGGCGGGATATCATGGTGAAATCACCTACGCGGCATCGTGGGATGAAGCCGCAAAAGTCCCTTTCTGGAGAAGCCTGGACTTCGTTGGAATCGATTTCTATTTTCCGGTCGCAACCAGGCCTGACCCGGGCAGGTTCGATATCCTCTCAGGATGGCAACCCTGGCTCGAGCGGCTCCATTTACTGTATGAACAGACAGGCCGAAGAATTATCCTGACCGAAATCGGTTATCCGAGCCTGAGCGGAGCCGGGATGAATCCCTTTGCATTCGGCGGCGACCGGGCGATTGACCTGACGGAACAGGCCAATCTCTACTGGGCAGCTCTCAGGGCCACATCCGACCTCGATTGGGTAGCGGGAATGTATTGGTGGAACTGGAGTGCCGACGGGTCGGGCGGGCCCCAAAACTCCGATTACACACCCTCAGGGAAACCCGCCGAACTTGAATTATCCAGAAGCTGGAGAATCGAGAGATGAAGAACAGAAGATTTTCTCCGTTGATTGGTTGCATGCTTTGCACGGCGTTTCTTGTCGCGCATCCGGACCCGGCTCGCGCACAGTCAGATTCCACCATGGTTACGCCGCGACTTCATCCCGGTGCCATAGAGCTCAATTTGTCGGGATCCATGGTGACCATCGAGGGGAATTCTCGATATGATCTTGCGATCCGGAGCGGAATGTTCTTTGAAGCCCCGGGTGGGCTGGGCGGAGCCGAGCTTGAGGTTGGATATTCTCACGTCAGCTCGCTCGACTTGCTCAACGTGCAGGTGTCTGCATCCTGGCAAAAGGCGTTCTGGGAGAGCCCTCTCTATCCTTTTATCGCAGTTGGAGGCGGGATCCGCCAGGAGTGGCTGGGAAGTTTCGAACAGGTCAGGTATCCGGTGGGAGTGAGCGCAGGAATTCGCTTTCTCAATGGCCCGCACGCGGCATTCCGGACAGAGTACAGGTTGCGGCGGGTGCTCAACGACCCGGTTCGTGATTTTACCGAGCAGCAATTTCTGGTCGGTATCTCGGTGTTTTTCCGGAATTCCGACTAAGAAGAAAGATCCCGGCCTAAAACATGCCGGGATGACGGGCGGTGGAGATCCTTCGTTCGCTTCGCTCTCTCAGGATGACAAATGATTAAGGAACGAATAACACCAGGTAGGAATTCTCCCCGCACTCTTTTTCCGTAATCGAATCGACCGTCGCAACGTTTGCGAACGGATTCACGTGTGAGGGGAGCGGGATCCATCTGTCGGCGGCGCGGATGAAGCAACGGAGTGCACGCTCGTCCTTAACGCTTTTTCCGACTTCGCGGTCGGTCGATGTGGCGTCATTATATGTCCACTGAAGCGTCGCAGTGAATGTCGCATGCGCCGGCATCGGAGTGATGCGAAGCCATCGCCTGATGGTGCGCCCGGAATCACGTCTGGTTATGCCCGGCGGGAGCGAATCGGGAAACGCTTCGATGCGAACGCTGTCGAGTCCGCGCAGGGCTGAAAACTTCATCGTGGCGAGGAGGACTCCGTCGGTTCCGACGAAGTGGTACGGCACCCCGGTCTTCGTTGTGCTCACCGTTGCGGCATACTCCACCACGGACGGTACCCCGTGCAACGTTTTCAAGAGAAAATTCCTTCTGGCTGTGACGAAATGTTTTATCGTCTCCACGTTGTCGAGAAAATCCTGGTAGCTTCCCCATTTCGCCGTATCCGCTTTGACCGCATCGCGTAAGAGAAGTGCGAGACTGTCGATCCTTGGATACATGTGCTCTTCCGTGAACACGGCGCGGAGGAGTGAGTCTACCCGCCCGGCCAGCTCTGCGTGAAGATGGGGGTCTTTCCACAGCCTGTCTTTCAAGACGTTGGAAGGCCCCGAGAGGGGTGGAAAGGCATATTCGAAACCATCATTCAGGAGTGACGCCGGGTACGGAACTGCCAGATCCCCGCTAAGCCCGAATGTTTCGTCGTAGTCCCAGGGAATGATCGTCCACTGCTGCGAGCTCCGGGATGGATCACGGTACAGATAATAGTTCTTGTTGTAGGAATCCCCCATCGCGAGGATCATGTTTCCGGCAAGCCAGTCGAAGACACTGTTCAAATCGAACAGGCTGCCCATGACCCGGGCGAACGAAGAATCGGGAGTGTCGTTGATCCCGTGAAGGAGCGCTTCGAGGTCGCGGAAATCGTCCTCATCTCCGATTTCCTTGGGATAATACATTTTTAACAGGTTCTCCGGTTGAAGCGTCATATCTGCAAGCGAATAGTATCCCCCCGCATTATAGAGCGAACCGGTGGGTCTGTCGTGCACCTTGAGAAAATCCTTGTCGACCCTGTCGACCCGGAGGTAGAGCCCCTGGGGCTTTTCGTTGAGTGTCAGGCGGGCGTACGATGCACCGGGCGCGAGCGCCCCGATGTCTTTAAAAAAGTCCCAGGAGAGCTTTTCCCGCAGGAAGGATTTGTCCGTGTACATTGCGTGGAGGTTTATCGAATGGACTCCGCTGAACATGCGCTTTCCGTTCGATTTGACCCGATAGGATTTTTTAGGGAAGAACCGGTTCGAGCGGCCCTTAAAACGAACCTGGACGTCGTTCCAGAGAATACCCCCTGCCTCAAAAGTAGCGGGTAGCGCCTCGTTGCTGAAGGAATCCCGTGTGAAGAGAGTTTCGCGGTCCGCCGGCTTCATCGTGATTTTGAATTCGGGAATTTGTGCCGGGGAGGCGGTACCCGTCAGGAACAGGAAAAGGAGGAGAGTTTTCAGACGATTCATCGGGTGTTCGGGCGAGAAAAGGGGCGGGATTACTTTCCCGTCCCCGATGCCGCAGCTGTTGAATCGATCCTGGAGCTGAGCCAGGCCTGGTAGATACTTTTTTGGAGGTCTGTGGGGCTGGTCTTTTTTACAATCTTGTAAGCCGGGACCGGCGAGCGGGCGACCTTCACCTTGTATTCGCGAAGCCGATCGGTCCGAAAGACCGTCAATGTCACTTCTTCCCCCTCCGCAAGCTGATTGATACGCTCGGTGAGATCGGCAGTGCGGACCCGGAACCCGTTCATCGCAAGCAGCTCATCGCCGATGTCGAGGCCCGCTGCGGCGGCCGGAGACCCGGCGATCACCTGGGTGATTCTGGTCTTCTCGCCGGCGTCAGTCGTACCAAGACCGATCCAGGGTTTGAGAGTCGTATCTAATCTCACAAGGTCGAGCCCGGCGTAGGCGAGACACTCCTCCCAGGGCAGGGGTGTCGTCCCATAGACGCACCGGTCGAAGAAGGGCTGCAGGGGTCCTCCCGACATTTCCTCCGCGACTTTCTGGAAATCCGAAAGCGTGTAGCCGGTTCCCGAGAGCGGAAATCTTTTGTACATCGTTCGCATCACGTCGTCGAGGGAGTGCGCGTTCCCGGACCGGTGCCGGATTTCCAAATCGAGCAGGAGGCTGACATTCGCCCCCTTGGAATAGTAATCGGATTCAAGGTTGAACGACTGTTCGGTTCCCCTCCAATACTTCACCCATGCGTCAAACCCCGATTCCGCGAGCGACTGGACCGTGTTTCCCGGACGCTGGCGGTCGTTCTGAACTGCGCCGGCGGTATTCGCAAGATACTTGTCCGGGGCCATGAAGGCAGCCCGGACGAGCAGGAGATTGTCGTAGTACGAGGTGGTGCCTTCCGCGATCCATAGTTCGGGAGAATAATTTTCCTTCGTATAGTCGTACGGATGGATCCCTTTCGGACGAAGCTGTTTGACGTTCCAGGTGTGGAAGTACTCGTGGGCGACGAGGCTGAGAAACCCCCGGTACGTGTCGAGATTTTTGAAGATGAAGGGCCTCGTCCCGAGGATCGTAGAATTGATGTGTTCCGTGCCGCCGCCGGCGTTGGGCGCGCAGTGAACGAGAAAGAGATAATGCTGGTAGGGGTAGTCTCCCCAGAAGTCTTTTTCGGTCTTGATGATCCGGGTGATGTCACGAACGAGGGTATCGGGATTCCAGTTTCCCTGCCCCGCGATGCTGAGGACATGCCTGCGTCCCTCGACCGTGAAGGGAAAATCCTTTTGCGTCCCGACCTCGATCGGGCAATCCACGAAATAATCGTAATCAGGCGCGATGAACCTCTTCTCATCAGGAGCGGACGATCCTTTCGACCCCTCGCCGTCGAGCCCTGTGGTGACATGCCAGTTTCCGAACGGATTGACCGCGAGACGGACCGGAACACGCCGGTATTTTTCCACGTACATGAACACGGCCGCACCGTCGATGAATGCGTGGTCTTCGTTCAGGCCGCGGGTCCGGAGATTAAACTCGTTCGCGTAGACGGTGTACCGGATCGACACCCGGGCGGCACCCCCGGTCCGGACGCGCCAGAGCGATTTTTCCACCTTCTCCCAACCAAGGGGCTTTCCATCGCCATCCATGGAGGAAAAGTTTTGCACTCCGCCGGCAAAATCGAGTACGAGATATCGTCCCGGCCTCCAGACAGGAAGGATGAATTCCAGCGTGGAATCATGAGACGGCAATCCGTCGAGTGTCAAACCGACTTCCAACAGATGGCTCGCCGGTTTCGGCATGCCGAGCGTATAGTGGACGGAAGGCTGCTGCGCGAGGGCCATGAGAGAGAGTAGAAGATGGAAAACGATACTGTGAACCAGGAGTCGCAGATTTCACCTCAAGAAACGTTCTGATTGTGCGAGGTGCTGATTTCCGGGAGATCTACTTAGGTGGTGCGAACGCGTGCGGGTAAGGTAGGGAGAATTTGAGGGAGTGTCAAGAAAAGTTGGAGATCCTTCGCTTCGCTCAGGATGACGAGGTGGTGAGAGTGCGTTATGACGGCTTAACGCTCAGCGGAGTTTCTGCGTTTCCTCTTCGTCTGAATTCAGGATCGTATCGAGGATCTTCAACAGGTTTTCCGCCTGAATCGGTTTGGGGAGAAACGCCTCGACCCGGGATGATTTGATCTTATCAAGGGTCTCCGGATCGGTGAGTCCGCTGACGGCGATGATCTTGATCTCCGGCGCGAGCCGCTGGAGCGTGCGAATCAGCGAGCCCCCGTCCATGTTCGGCATCATCATGTCGGTCAGGACCAGGCGGAACTTATTCCGGTTCTTCTCGATGTACGTGAGAGCCTCGACGCCGTCTTTCGCAGTCTGGATCTTGTACCCGTAGGCTTCCAGTGTTTCCTTCGTGATTTCCCGTATCGAGACCTCATCATCGACAACCAGAATCGATTCTCCGTGTCCCGAGGGAAGTTTGCGCTGGGAGTCTTCCTTCTGGTGATGTGTGTCCACGGTGGTCGCAGGAATGAACACCTTGAATTCCGTCCCTTTGCCGAGAGTGCTGTTGACGGTAATCAGCCCGCCGTAGCTCTTGACAATGGTCATCACGGTGGAAAGGCCAAGGCCCGTTCCCTTTCCCACTTCCTTCGTCGTGAAAAAGGGGTCGAAGATTCTGTCCAGGACTTCCGGCGGTATACCGGTGCCCGTGTCGGTGACGGACACCGTGACGTAATTTCCGGGCTTTGCGTTGAAATACTGTTTCGCATGTCCTTCGTCGACGACCATATTCTCGGCCGCGAGGACGAGCTTCCCGCCCTGCGGCATGGCGTCGCGCGCGTTCACGAGCAAATTCAGCACAATCTGATGGAGCTGCGTCGCGTCGCCGATAATCGTCCACAAGTTGGCCGGGAGGTTAAAATGAAGCTCGATCGACTTCGGGAACGTCTCGCGAATGATCCGCTCGACTTCCCGGAGAATATGCTTGGGCTGGAGGAGGGTCCGTTCCCCTTCGGTCCCGCGCGCAAACGTCAACACCTGTTTGACGATGTCCGCACCCCGCCGCGCGGCGAGGTCGATCATGGAGAGAAGCTGGGTCGTCTTTTCGTCGCTGTGCCGTTTTTGCAACGCCTGAATCGACATCAGGATCGGCGTGAGCACGTTATTCAGATCGTGCGCGATTCCCCCGGCGAGCGTCCCGATATTTTCCAGCCGTTGCGCCCTTCGGAATTGAGATTCGAGCTGCCGCTGCTCCGTCACGTCGGTATTGACGACGAGAATCGATTTGGGCTTGCCCTCGTTATCGTTCATCAACGTCCAGCGGCTTTCGACCAGGAGCTGTTTTCCATCCCTGGTCTCCTGCCTCAGCTCGCCCACCCAGGAGCCGTTTTCGACGACGCTCGTATATGCAACCCCGATCCCGGACGAGCTCTCCTGCCGGAAGAGCTCGCGTGCGGGCCTTCCGACAGCCTCGCCCTGCTTCACTCCATACAGCTTCTCGGCCCCCCGGTTCCAGAACAGGATGGAATCTTCGAGGTTACGTACGATAATCGCATCCCCGGTGATATCGAGCAGCGCCGCCTGCTCGCGGATTTGTTCCTCAGCCAGCTTCCGTTCCGTAATGTCCTGTCCGACCTTGATGAGGCTCCGATTAAGGCCCACGGTGTCCTGCCAGAGGATCCACCGGAGATTTCCTGTCGCATCGGCGATCTGCCGTTCGTAGGGAACCTGCTTTATCGGCTGCTCGCCGCAAGCGCACTTTGCAGTGAGCGTGCGTTCTTTCATTCGTTCCATGCCGTCGGCCAACGTCAGCTTCCACCAGCCGTCCTGAAGGAGATCCTCCGGCTTGTAGCCCAGAACCGTGAAGAACGAGGGGCTTGCATAGTCAATCCCGCCCCCGGCATTGGTGACAAGGATGAGGGCGCTCGCCTTGGTGATGATCTGGTTTGATAGCTGGATTTGCTTCTCGCTCAGCTTCCGCCGGTCCACTTCCTCCGCGAGCTCATGATCGCGATTATTAAGCATTACTGCCAGATTATCGATTCGCTTGGCGGTGGTTTCCATATTGAGAAAGAGCGTATTCAGGGCAGCTGTCACACGCCCTGTTTCGTCTTTCGACCTCTCCGTGATGCGTCCCGGCAAATTTCCCTTTGCTCCCTCTTCGGCGATTCTCACAACCTTGACGAGAGGGTAAGTCACGAGAAGGATCGCTCCGAGCGCCAGAAGGGTCCCTCCGAAAAAGAGGATGAGAGCCGTCTCCTCGAGCGAAGAGCGGGCGCGGTCACTCGCCGCGTGGATGTCCTGCAGCGCGATACCGGCATAGCAGAGCAAGGGAGCATGTTTTTTTCGCGCGATTGGCAGCGAGATCTTATAGATTGCAACATCGAGCTCGTTTTGAGGTCCGACAACCTGAAAGTCGCACGATCGTGCATCATCCATCCTGAACGCCCCCAGGGTCGTGCTGGGATCGGAATTCACGACGAGGTAGCCGAGATCATGTTGACGTCCGATACTGTCCACGACACGAGCGATCTCGCGCGGATCATCCCCCCGCAGGGCGAAGGTAACCTCGCGGGCGGTGAGGTCTGTCATTGTTCGCACGCGCTCGCCGGCCGCCTGACGCTCCGCCGAGGTGATCTTCGGAAGAAACGAGAGGTACATCACTGCACAGATTGCCGCCATGAGGGGGATGACGATGAGCGCAAGCTTCGCCCGCATCGAAAGATTGGCCAGGTTCTTCACCATGTTTCCCGACACCCCTGGTGCGCCGCAGTCTTGGATTTCGATTCCATCATAAGCCTTTTCGAGTCCATCATCACTGACAGTTCACGTTTCCGTTTTTACACCATCCGACCCCGCACAAAGACCGTCGTGGCGCCAATCCCTCTCCGTGCCCCCGGTCACACTCCCGGTTTCCCGGGGCTGCTTCCGGTGGACGAACCACCATACCGCCGGACAATTTGGCTGGAATTGCACGCAAATATCCCCAATCCCCGCCGAAATCGCTTTCGTCCCGACGAATGTATCGAATATATTGGAAAAAGGAAGCAGGCGTGTGATATCAGTCAAGCGGGAGATTCGAGGAGAATCTGCCGCGGGATAACGCCGGACGGGAACCCTCCCAGGTTCAAGCGACGTCCGGATCTTCTCCGATTCCTGTTACATCCCGGGCATCATTTCTCAAAACCCAGTTTCTTCATCAACGCGATAAATCTCGTTTCGTTCCGGAAAGCATCCCAGACCGGATCGGTTTTGATCGTGACGACGACATTGTCGTGCAACTCATATGCCCGTTCCAGCTCGCTCAGAGCCAGCTCCCTGTCCCCCGCCACCGCGCGGTTTCGCGCTACGGAAAAGAGGCCCTCGAAATTCGAAAACTGGACGCCGCGGTCAAGCTGCATCCGCGCCAGCCCCTTGAAGCCGGACCGGGTGTATGTTTGTCTTGCATCCTCGATGAGTTTTGCGCTGTCGCCGTCGGCGACCATTCCCTTGACGAGTTCATCGAACGCGGCATCCGGCATCCCCTTCTGCAGGTAGGGTTGCGCGAGATAGTAATGCGTCCGGACGAAATGAGGGTCCATCTCGATCGTCTTCTTCAGTTGTTCAATCGATTTGTCGTACTGCCGGGCGAAGAAATAACCGATTCCGAGATCGGAGGCGATCGCGAGCGAAGCGGGATCGAGTTCGACGGCCCGGTTGTATTCGGCTAGCCCTTCGTCGAACCGCCCCAGGAAAATGAGGAATTCGCCAAGCCAGTGATGCGCCGTGGGATAGTTCGGATTGAGCGAAATCGCCCGGCGGTATTCCTTCTCGGCGTTGACGAAGTCGAATTCGAAATAGGCGTACTCGGCCGCGAGAGAGTTGTGCACCTCCGCAAGATTGTCGTCCAACTCGAGGGCCTTCATCGCCGCGTCCCTCACTTTCGGCATGTCGATCGGCCCGCCGAGCACGAGGTAACAATCGGCAAGCCCGGCATACGCCAGCGCGTAGCCCGGATCTCTCTTGATGGCCTCGTGGAAAAAATCGATCGCCTTGCTGTTCGCTTCATCTGTCCGTTTGTTCCAGTAGAAGCGTCCCTTCAGATAGAGCTGATACGCCTCCGGATCAGCAGGACGTCCCGTTGACAGCTGCTTTTTTTCGTCGCTGGTCGCCTTCGTCTGCAGTTTCTCGGATAGTTTGCGGATGATGTCTTCCTCGACGGTTATCACGTCCGACAACTTCCTGTTATACTGTTCGCCCCAGAGCTGTGAGACGTTCTGAACGTCGATCAATTCTGTCTGGATGGTGAGTTCGTCGCCCCGCTGGACGACCTTGCCGGTGAGGACGGCGCTGACATTGAGCTCCTTCCCGGCTTCCCGGGGGTCGAAATCCTTTCCCTTATACCGGGCGACCATGCTTCGCGGGATTACCCTCAGCCCGGAGAGCTGCGAGAGCTTGTTGATGATATTCTCCGTGATCCCTTCGGTGAGATATTCCTTTTCGGGGTCGGTGGTCACGTTCACGAAGGGAAGCACGGCGAGCGAATCGAGAGACGAGGACCGATGTGTGAGATAGTACCACGCTCCGCCTCCCAGCAGCACAGCGAGAACGGCCGCAATCGCCCAAACGGGGAATCCCTTTCTTTGCGGCGGGGACGGGTGTGAGGGACTGGCATCGAGCGCGCTTGAGGACCGCTCGATCCTCTTCCCCACGGAATCCCGGTTGTAGCGGCGGAGGTCGACTGAGACTTCCCGCATCGACTGGTACCGGTCCTCCCGGTTTTTCTCCAGACACTTCATCACGATCCGGTCGAGCTCCGCGTCAATCCCCTTTCCGGGGTCGACCAATGGCGCCGGCTCCACGTTGATGATCTCGTACATGACTGCCGTCTCGTGCCCGGCCCTGAAGGGAAGCTGGCCTGTGAACATCTCATAGCAGAGCACACCGAAGGAAAAGATGTCCGTACGATGATCGGTTTCGGTCCCCTCCACCTGCTCGGGGGACATGTAGGCGATCGTGCCGACGGTGGAACCTGTCTTGGTCAGCTTGCTGACTCCTCCGAGCTTCGCGAGACCGAAATCCATAATCTTCGCGCGGCGGTCGTCGTCCGTCACCATCACGTTTTCCGACTTGATATCACGGTGAACGATCCCTTTTTCGTGGGCCTTCTCCAATCCCTCGGCGATCTGGATCGCGATATCGACCGACTCTTTGAGGCCGGTTTTCCGGTAGCCGCCCGTCTCCTCCGATTTTCGCCGTATCCACTCCCGCAGGGTGACTCCGGGGATGTATTCCATGACAATGAACGTTTCGCCGTTCGCCTCGTCGATTTCGTAGATCGTGGAAATGTTGGGGTGGTTCAGGGCGGAAGCGGCCTGGGCTTCGAGCGTGAACCGCGCGCGCTCTTCGTCGTGGATCGAGAGGCGTTTCGGGAGAAATTTGACGGCGACGGTCCGCCTGAGTTTCAGGTCTTCGGCTTTATACACAACACCCATCCCCCCTTCGCCGAGCTTCTCGAGGATCTTATAATGGGATATGGTCTGACCGATCATTTCTTATGCGTTCATAAAGGTAGACTCTCTCGTTGTCATCCTGAGGGAGCGGAGCGACCGAAGGATCTCCATCCTTGCAAGACGAGATCCTTCGCTGCGCTCAGGATGACAGCTCAGTTCTTGGTTGACGCGAACTTGCCCTTCAATTCCTGAAACCAATCGACCACCACGTCTACCTGCGGCATCGTGAACTGAAGAGACTTTGTCGAGAGAACGACAAAGCGCAGTCCATCGGGAGAGATGTCGTTAACCTGGGCCGTGGCGGGAATCTCACAGATTTTTTGCGGTACGGAGTAGTCAAATGTCGATTGGGACGAGACCTTGACCGCCATCAGCGATGTTCCGTTTACGTAGAACAATTCCCTGCCGTTTCGCGACCAGATGGGGTTCGTTCCCCCTCCAGTCGAGATCTGCCATTTCCCGTCCCTCGCCGGGAACGGAACAACATTTATTTCAAATTTACCCGATTCGTCCGACGAGTACGCCATCCAGCGGCCGTCGGGCGAGACGATGCCGCCGAACTCATGTGCGGCTGATTGGAGGAGAGGAACCGGTTTCCGGTCGTTGTCGAGAGGAAGCATCCAGAGATCGCTGTTCTGCCCGAAGATCATGGCCTTCCCGTCGGGGGTACACGAAGACGGCAGTTGTGCGTCAGGGCTCTGCGTCAGACGCTCTTCGACTCCGCTTCCGTCCCAGGCCTTTCTAAAGATGTTCGGGGACTTCCCCTTCTCGGACTGGTACACAACGTACTTGCCGTCCGACGACCAGACGGGAATGTCGTTGTTGCCCCCGGCGAACGTGAGCCGGGTAAGAGTTCCGCGATTTATCTGATAAATCCAGATATCGTCATTTGCGGCATTGATGCCGAGAGCAAGTTTCTCACCGTCGGGAGAGAGTATCGCCGCATTATATGAGCGAAGCGTGTCAAGAAGCGGCTGCATCGCTCCGGTTCGATCCATCCACGCGATCGAAATGTTCTCATACGAAAGGGGACCCGCGGGTGCGACCACCAGGGTCCCCGTATTCGAAAAAGCCAGGTTCGCGTCTCCTGAACCCCTGTTGAGCCAGCCCCCCTCCACGACCGGCTGCGGAGGACCTGTCACCTCCAGACGGTCGAGATCGAACGGGACCGCAAAGAGCGTACTCCCCCGAAGGTATGTCAGATGACCGCTCGGAAGATAGCGCGCAAACGTTCCCCCGTGAACCAGAATCTTGCGCTCGCCGGTGCCGAGCCGCTGAACGGCGATCACGGCTTCATCGAATGTGACGATGTTATTATTCTTGATCGTGAAGAGGACGCTTTTCCCGTCCGGGAGAAGTTGTGGAAACCGGTGACTGACCTCGCCCGCGGCAGAGTCGAGAGCGGTCACAGGTTCGGGCGTTCCCCCCTTCGGGGAAACGCGAAACACACCCCGGCTGATGTGCCCGAAGAGAATGGAATTATCGGCACCCCACCAGATGCCGCGGGGAATTCCTTGCGTGGCGCAAATCTCCTCGGGAGCTCCGCCGAACACCGATACCTTCTTGATTATTCCGCCGGCCGAGAATGCGATCCATTGGCCATCGGGCGAAAAACACGGGTCATTGGCGCCTTCGGTGCCGCGAATCGCCTGAACCGTCGATTGATCCATCCGGCGCAGATAAATCTGGGCTCCACTAATCGATCCTCCAAGGTAGGCAAGGAATGTGCCGTCCGGCGAGAGTGCGAGTCCGGTGCTGGCCCCCACGAGCGGCGCATCGGGAGGAAACTGGATGGAAAGATGCATCACCGCACGGGCAGTCACGGCTTCATGTCGCAAGGGATTCAACGCGATGAACACCGCTACTCCCGCCAGGAGGACGGAAATTGCCGGCCACAACCACCGGTTCCCAGGGCGGCTTGCCGGGCTCGACTCCGGGGCTTGGTTTACCGCGGGCTGACCCGCCGGGTGCGTGAACTGGCGGGTGGCGATCGTGCGTGTCGCACGCGCCCTCGTTGATTCCCGCTTGAAACGGCGGAGCTCCTTCGCAACTTCCGCGACCGACTGGTACCGTTCCGACGGTTCCTTCGCAAGACACTCGAGGACGATCCCGTCAAGGCTCGCTTCGATCTCGGGTTTGACCGCCGACATCGGAGCGGGGTCCACGTTCACAATCTCATAGAGGAGGGCGGTCTCATGGACCCCTTTGAACGGGAGCTCGCCTGTAAAAAGTTCGTAGAGAACCACGCCGAGCGAGAAAATATCGCTCCGGTGATCGACATCCTGCCCCTGCACCTGCTCGGGCGACATATAGCCCGCAGTCCCGATCGTGCTTCCCTCTTTTGTGAGACGGCTGATCTTGCTCCTGGTTCCCCGCAACTTCGCGAGGCCGAAATCCATGATCTGGCAGAGACCGTCCTTCCGGACCATGATATTTTCAGGTTTGATATCCCGGTGGACAATCCCCTTTTCATGAGCGGCCGCAAGCCCGTCGGCAATCTGAACGCCAATATCGACCGCCTGCTTCAGCGAAATGCCCGCCATCTTCTCCCTCAGTGTCGTCCCGTCGACGAACTCCATCGCAATGAACATCTGGCCGTCGGCTTCATCAATCTCATAGACAGTCGCGACATTGGGATGATTCAGGGCGGAGGCCGATTTCGCTTCCTGCACGAACCGCGCCTTGTCCTGGGCCGAGGAAAGGAGATTGCCCGGTAGAAACTTCAGCGCGACCGGGCGCTCGAGTTTCAGGTCTTCGGCCTTATAGACCACGCCCATCCCCCCTTCGCCGAGTTTTTCGAGTATCTTATAGTGCGATATTGTCCGACCGATCATTTCGTTCACTTTTTAATAAGCTCCTTTTCCCAATTGGTCACGAGCGTGAGCGGAGGCGTGGCCTGTCCGCCCACGACCGGAAACGACAGAAAACGCTGCCCGTCCGCGGTGACGTCGGTCGTGATCAAGCCGACACTCGGCGGGACGCTGAAGAGAGCATCCGTTTTGCCCACCGTGAACGTCGTGCCGGAGCCGTTCACCTCCGCACTCATGACGGCGCCGTCAGTTGTCCAGAAAAACAATTCCTTGCCATCCTGCCGCCACATGGGAACTCGCCCTCCGTTTGTCGATACCTGCCACTTCCCTCCGCCCGCAGGGAACGGCCGCACATAAATCTCAGTCTTTCCCGACTCGTCGGATTCATATGCAACCCACCGGCTATCGGGAGAAAACCGTCCGTTCTGTTCGCTGAACTCCGTTTTCAGGAACACAACCGGCTTCCGGTCCCCTTCCACCGGCACGGTCCAGAGATCCCAGTTCGTCTTCAAGCCGACCGATTGGTACAGGACGAAACGGCCGTCTCCGCTCCAGCTGCTGGGGTAGAGGATTTCATCCGTCTTGAGGAATTCCTGCTCGCTCTCGGTCCCGCTCGAATTCTTGATGTAGAGGCTGTTACTTCCCCCTCTGTCCGAACTAAAGATAATACGGCTCCCGTCGGGAGACCAGATCGGGAGAATGTCATCGGCACGATCGAAGGTGAACCTCGTACTTAACCCCCTGTTCAGGTCGAGGATCCAGATATCGTTCGTCTTCGCCTGGGGATCGGGGGAGTCCATGGCCATTCTGTTCCCATCGAGGGAGAGCCGGCCCCAGTACGATACAGACCGGTCACTGACGGTGGAAAGTTTCTTACCCGTCCGGTCATACCAGACGGGGAGCCGCCGGTACTCGCCCCCCGCCTGATATGCAAGCAGGCCATTCCGGGAGATCGAAAAGAGCCCGCGGCTTTTGTCGATCGAATATTCGACTTTTTCCGCCAGAGGGATTGCATCCCCTGTAAACTCATTCTTGTTCAGGTCGAACGGCTGTGCCACCAGCGATCCCTGCCGGACATAGAGAAGGCGCTTGCCGTCGAATTCCATATTGGACGAGATTTTTGCGAGGAGCCGGTTCGTCGATCCGTCGAGCGAAGCGACATACAGTGCCCCGGAGTATTCCGAGCTACGCGACTTCGCCTGTGTCGTGTAGATGAAGTGTTTCCCGTCCGGCAAGAAGAGGGGCCAGCGATGATTGGTCTCGTTGCGGCTGGAGTCGAGCGACGTCAGCGCCGCCGCCTCTCCCCCGTTGACGGATACTCTGTAGATTCCTGTGTTGTCGAACCGCGGCGCAAAGAGGATGACCCCCTCCTGATTCCACGCGCCGCCGCGCCCGTTGGGCGCTTCGCAGAGAGTGAATGGCGGCCCGCCGGAAGCCGCGATCTTCTTGAGTTTGCCTCCCGCAAAGAATCCAATGAACCGGCTGTCGGGCGACCAGAACGGGTATTCTGCCCCATCGGTTTCAGTGAGCTGTTGCGCGGAGCCTGAGTTCAGAGGGCGCAGCCAGAGCGTTTTCCGGCCGGATGTATCCGATCCCGCGAACGCGAGCATCGTCCCGTCGGGAGAGAGAGCGACGTGCCCGCCGTCGTTGTCGTTGACGAATACCGTCCGATTCGGCGGAAGGATCGAAGATGTGATGGAGGGAATTTCGGGGGGTGTTTCACGGAAGTGAACGAAGGCTATGCCCCCCAACCCGAGCGCCAGGATCGCCGAGACAATCCAGGGAAGGAACGCCGGCATCCCCGACGTCCGGAGTGCCGGAGTTTCCGCTGTGGTCTGCTGAGCGCCTCGAGGACCGGCCGATGGCGGCTGGTAGGCGGGACGCGCAGACGTAATCCGGCTCACTCTCGAGCGGCTCGACTCCCGCTTGAAGCGCTTCAGATCGATGGAGAGCTGTTTGACCGACTGCGTCCGCTCGTTGGGATCCTTGTCGAGGCACTCGAGAACAATCGCATCGAGCGCCGGATCGATTTCCGGCTTCACCGCCGACATGGGCGGCGGATCCACGTTGACGATCTCGTACATCAGTGCCGTCTCGTGGACCCCCTTGAAGGGAAGCTGGCCGGTGAAGAGCTCGTAGAGCAAGACTCCGAGGGAAAAAATGTCCGCGCGGTGATCGG
The DNA here is from genome assembly GCA_036522515.1 of Bacteroidota bacterium. Classification (NCBI taxonomy): domain Bacteria; kingdom Pseudomonadati; phylum Bacteroidota; species Bacteroidota bacterium. The sequence continues at coordinate 25,978 of DATDFQ010000048.1, read as the reverse complement.
CTTCCTGACCCTGTACCTGCTCGGGGGACATATAGCCGGCCGTGCCGACGGTGCTCCCCTCCTTCGTCAGGCGGGAGACATTTCCCCGCAATTTGGCGAGCCCGAAATCCATGATCTGCGCGATTCCGTCTTTCCGGATCATGATGTTGTCGGGCTTGATGTCCCGGTGGACGATGCCTTTTTCGTGGGCGGCAGATAGTCCGTCGGCGATCTGGATTCCGATGTCGATCGCCTGCTTGAAGCTGATCGAATCCTTCTTCTCCCGGAGCGTCTGGCCGTCGACGAACTCCATCACGATGAACATCTGCCCCTCGCGGTCCTGGATGTCGATGATGGAGCAGACGTTCGGATGGTTCAATGCCGCAGCGGCTTTCGCCTCCTGGATGAACCGGGCCTTATCCTGCGCCGACGCCTTGAGGTGAGGCGGAAGGAACTTGAGCGCCACGAAGCGGTCGAGCTTGGTGTCTTCGGCTTTGTACACCACTCCCATCCCGCCTTCGCCGAGCTTCTCGAGGATCTTATACTGCGATAGAGTCGTTCCGATCATCTATGCACCCGCTCCTGAAAAATATACCGTTTCTGTCATTCTGAGGAGCGAAGCGACGAAGAATCTCCGAATCCATTTGAAAGCAAGATCCTTCGCTTCGCTCAGGATGACATCCTCGATCAGTCCGATCATCATTTCTTCTTCAACGCCTCGTCCCAATGAAGCATCATCGTCAACGGGACGGATTTTGTCGCCTCGAGAAATCGATTGATCACCATCGTTTTGCCGTCCGGAGAGATCGAGTAGCTCTCCAGAAAAACGGGCGCGGTAAAGAGGGGGTGCGTGTTCACAACCTCGACGGTCTTGTCCTTGTACCGGAGGGTGGCGAGCGTCATTTTGTTCTCTTTGTTCACATAGCAGATCTCATTGCTGATGCCCGCCCAGCGGGGAACCCCCCCGCCTCCCGATGAAATCTTCCAGCTTTGGGTTTCGGATTTTCCTGTGGGTTTCACGTAGACTTCGTACTCGCCGCTTTCATTAGAGACGTAGGCGATCCATTTTCCGTCGGGGGAGAATTTCCCATCTATCTCGTCGAAGTCGGTATTCGCAATGGGGTACTGTTCGCGGGCGCCGCTCAGTTGCATCAACCACAAATCCGACTTGGTCTTCGAGGGTTCAATTCTCGAAATCAAGATTGAGGAGCCGTCCGGCGACCAATCGGCGGGGTAATCCTCACTGGGGCCGGGATGGAGGGCGAGTTCGCCCCCCTGGCCCTTCATGGATTTCTGGTACAGGTTCCAATTCCCGGTTCGCTGGGAGTTAAAGATCAGCACACTGCCGTCGCGAGACAACAATGGATATCCTTCGCTGGTACCCGATGTGATCCGCGTTCTCCCGCCCGTGCGAAGATCGTATTCCCAGCAGTTCAGCCGCAATAGTTTCGGATCGAAAATACTCCCCACGATATGCTGGCCGTCAGGCGAATAGCGGACATAGAAATGCTCGATACTTTCGCCAAGAGTGGAGAGCGTTTTTCCGGTCCGGTCGGTCAGTAACAGCTTCGCTCCCGACCGCACCCTGCCTTGTTGATAGACCAGGATCCCGGTTTCCGAGGCGGAAAACACCGAGAGGTTGAATCCCGGATCAAACATAACATCCTCCGCGACCGGCGCCGGATCTCCTTTCAGTTCCAGGGAAGAGAGATCGAACCGCTGGGCCATCAAGGTCGAACCGCGGACGTACAGCAGGTTTCCCCCCGCATACGTGGCGTTCGAAGTCGTATGGAGAACCATCCGGTTCTCACCCCCGTCGATGCTTGCGACATACACTGCATGGCCTTCCGCCTCGCCGGATCCGGACGAGATCCGGGAGAAATAGAGGAAGTGTTTGCCGTCCGGCAGCGCAAACGGCCAGCGCTGAGAAGACTCGTTCCGCGCCGTGTCGATTTTTGTGACCGGCACCGGCGCGCCTCCATTTTCGGAAACGCGAAAGATCACCGTCTGGTAATCCGGAGAGAAAAGGATTGTTCCGGAAGAGCTCCACGTCGCACCTCGCGGATTCAGGGCGTCGCACACCGTGACGGGCGATCCGCCACCCGCGTCGATTTTCTTGATTTTTCCCGAGGCAAAAAACCCCACAGACTTTCCGTCGGGCGACCAGAACGGATATTGCGCGTTCTCTGTTCCATCGAGGCCCCTGGTGACATTCTCGGCGAAAGAGCGGATATAGACCCGGGAAATGCCGTCCGGAGTCACGCCAAGCAAAAGAACCTGCCGCCCGTCGGGAGAGACTTGCGGCGGGCCCGCCCCCTGACCATACGAATGGATGTAGACGCTGTCAGGCGCAAGGATGGATGCCACGACCACCGGGTGAGACTCCGCCGGTGCGAGGAATAGCCGGACCAGAAGAAACAGCGTTGCCACAAGGAGAAGCCCCGCGATTCCCCAGGGTATGATTGCCCTTTGCGGCCGGGGCACTGCAAGTCCGGGCGCAGGCTCCTGATCCCTCTGACTTGCGGCGGCCGTCTGACGAACCGCCGACTGTGCGGGAAAAGTCCGGCTCATCCGCTGCTTGCTCGATTCGCGTTTGTAATGGCGCAAATCCTTCGCCACCTCGGCGACCGACTGGCTCCGCTCGGAGGGTTCCTTCGCGAGACATTCCCCGACGATCGAATCGAGAGCCGGATCGATTTCCGGCCTGACAGACGACATCGGCGGCGGGTCGACGTTGACGATCTCATAGAGGAGAGCCGTCTCGTGCACACCTTTGAACGGGGGCTGGCCGCTGAAGAGCTCATAGAGGAGCACGCCAAATGAAAAAATATCGGAGCGATGATCGGTATCGTGTCCCTGCACCTGTTCCGGCGACATGTAGCCGGCCGTTCCGACCGTACTTCCCTGCTTCGTCAACCGGGTGATCTTGCTTCCGCTCGATCTCAGTTTGGCGAGCCCGAAATCCATGATCTGCGCGATCCCGTCCTTGCGGATCATGATGTTGTCGGGCTTGATGTCGCGGTGGACGATCCCCTTCTCGTGCGCCGCCGCGAGGCCGTCGGCGATCTGGATTCCGATGTCGATCGCCTGCTTGAAGCTGATCGACTCTTTTTTCTCCCTGAGGGTATGGCCATCGACAAATTCCATCACGATGAACATCTGTCCGTCGTGCTCCTGGATGTCGATGATCGAACAGACGTTCGGATGGTTTAACGCCGCCGCGGCTTTCGCCTCCTGGACGAAGCGGGCCTTGTCCTGCTCGGAGGCGTTCATGTGTGGCGGAAGGAATTTCAACGCCACAAAGCGGTCGAGCTTCGTGTCTTCGGCCTTATACACAACGCCCATCCCGCCTTCGCCCAGCTTCTCGAGGATCTTGTATTGCGATATGTTCTGACCGATCATCTTACTCGATTCTTCAGTTATAGATTCTCGTTGTCATTCTGAGGAGCGAAGCGACGAAGAATCTCACATTTCGGTCTCCACAAACATTGAGATCCTTCGCTTCGCTCAGGATGACATATTGGGTCTGTCCGATCATGAGCTCTCCCCGACCAGTTTCTGAAACCGCGGGTCTTTTGCGAGGGGTTTCCAGAGCGGGTCAATCCGCACATACGGAACGGACAGGTACGAAGGAATGGAAAGAAGCTTCTCCAATTCGTCGAGCGCCGCCTTCCTGTCGCCCACCATCAGATAGATTTGGGCAAGGTCCTGCATCCGAATCGGCACGATCATGGCCTCCTTCGTAATCGGAAGAAGGTCGACGGCGCGGCGGCCTTCACGGATTGCCTCCTCCTTGCGCCCCAGGCCTGCATAGGCGATTCCGAGCGAGCTACGCATCCTGCCGTCTTCGGGATGCTGGCGGACTTCGCGCTCGAGCATGATCCGGGCCTTCTCATACTGGGATCGAGCTTCACCGGATTTTCCGAGGTACCCGGCCACCTGCGCCAGAAGCAGCTCTTTCGGGACGAACCAGAACTGGTATTCGAACACCTTGAGCCCTGCGGAGTTGATCTGCCCGCTCGCCTCCTTGTACTTCCCGTCCAGGATGTCGACCAGGATCGACGTATAGCTGAAGAGCTGATCCTCTCCGCCCATCATTCGCTTTGCCCCCTTCTCGAGCGCTTCCCGCGCGCGGGGGATGCTTCCGTTCCATAACAGGTAAAGCTGCGCCTTATCGGAATATGGTTGCACCAGGTCGGGGGCGATACCGATCGACCGGTCCAGATATCTTTCCGCTTCCGCGTACCGCCGCATGGGGACGCAGGTGGCGGCGAGGTCGAGCGTAAGCCCCGGCGAACGGGGGTCGATCCTCACGACGTGTTGAAAGTAAGAAAGCGCCTCTTCGAATTTCCCCTGCCGGCGGCTGATCGAGCCAAGACCCAACAACAAATCCGCATTCTCGGGTTGGATGTTCAGAGCGAGGTTGAATTCCTTCAAGGCACGGTCGTAATCCCGCAGGCAGTGGTAGTAGTACCACCCCATCGCTCCATGCCCGTTCGGGAGGTTCGGATCGAGCTGCAGCGCTTTCTCCGCAGCCTCTTTCGATTTACGCACCCGCTCATACGAATGATCGTAGTACTCCCAGTAGATATGCGAATGCAGCGCGCCAAGTTTCGCGTATGCCTGGGCAAATTTCGGGTCCAGCTCGACGGCTTTTTCAAACATCTGCTCGGCGATCTGATACCCTCTCTGACTGATACCCCTGCTCAAATACTCGTTCCCGCGGAGGTAGGAATCGAACGCCTCGGAGTTCTCGGTCAATTTTGCTTCCAGGGTATTCTTCTCGTTCTGAAGGAGGGTGAGGTCCAGTGCATTGGCGACCTCGCCCGCGATTTCCGTCTGGAGGTTGAATGCGCTGGCGAGCACCGCCTCGCTCGGCTGCGACCAGATCTGGGTTCCGTCGGAAACGTTTATCAGCTGGGGAGTGACGCGCACCCGGCTCGAACTTCCCGAGGTTTCCCACCGGATCGTTCCCTGCAGCACATAGGAGACGCCGAGCTCGTCGCCGATCTGTTTGACGGTTTTGTCTGTCTTCTTGTACTGCTTCGCGCTCGACCTCGCGATGACCCCGAGTCCGGAAAGGCCGGAGAGCTTGCTCGTAATCTCTTCCGTGATGCCGTCCGCGAAATATTCCTGCTCCGGGGTGCCCAGGTTTTCGAACGGCAGGACCACCAGCATTTTGCGCGCCGAACCGGGCGCGGTGTTCGAAGAATGAGTGATCCGCAGAACGATCAAGACAGCAGCTGCGAAGAGAATCGCCCCGGCGATCCCGAGGACAAAGAACTTGCGCTTCGGGCGGGAATCCTGCCCCGAAAGGGGTGCTGCATTCTCCGTTCCGGACAATTCGGGCCTGGCGACGCGGGACGATTGCTTCTGGCTCCGGCGGAGCTCGCTGACCATGTCGTCGACGTGCTGGTAACGGTCCGCCGGATTTTTTTCGAGGGCCCGCCTGATGATATGGTCGATTTCCGGCGACACGTCCGGCTGGTACCGGGCGACCGGCGCCGGTTCTTCGTTCAGTATCGAGTACATCATCGCGGCATCGTGCTCTCCCCTGAAAGGAGTGTGCCCGGTGAGCATCTCGTAGAGAACGATGCCGAACGAGAAGATATCCGACCTCGCGTCGACTTCGCCCCCCTGGATTTGCTCGGGGGCCATGTAGGCGAGCGTTCCGACGGTCGAGGAGGTCCGGGTAAGCTTGAGAGACCCCTTCAGCTTCGCCAACCCAAAATCCATGACTTTGATCTGGTTTTTGGAGTTGACCATGATATTCTCGCACTTGACGTCGCGGTGCACGATCCCCTGGGTGTGGGCTTCATGCAGCGCATCGCCCACCTGCACCGCGAAGGCGACGGCGTCGGCCGTTTTCAGCGGGGATTCCGCTATGCGCTTGCGGAGCGTCACCCCGTCGACATATTCCATCTCGATGAACTTCTGGCCTTCGAATTCATCGATGCCATAGATGGTGCAGACGTTGGGATGATTTAACGCGGATGCGGCCTTCGCTTCCTGGAGGAAGCGGGCGCGCTCCGCGTCGTTCGAGGTGAGCCGTTCAGGGAGGAATTTTAGCGCCACAATCCGGTCGAGCTCGAGGTCCTGGGCCTTGTAGACGACCCCCATGCCTCCTTCGCCCAGTTTTTCGAGTATTCTATAGTGGGAGACTGTTTTTCCGATCATCGGCAGGATCAGAAGAAGCTCTTTCCTGCGACCACCCGATATCCGCCCACTGTCATCTCTTCGCTGGTGACGACCTGTCCTCCGGAATCCTTTTCAAGCTGCATCTTCCACTGGTAAACCTCGGCGAACGTGTGCTCGATTTTCGCCTTCAATGTTTCGAAGAGACCGCTCTGCTCGTATGCCTCCGCATCCTGCTTGCTGTCCCAGATCGTGAGCGAAATAATTCTGTTTTTCTCCCGGGCATTTTCCGTGAGGTAGGCGTACCGGCACCCCTTCACCTGACGGAGGACCGGCAGAATGTCGTTCGTATAAATGTTCTTGAATTCCTCGAGTTTCTCCTCGCGAAGGTGGGGGGAAACGATCCGGACAAACAGTGCGGCGGTGCGCTTTTGGGAAGCCCCCTCGGACCTCTCCCCCGCGGTCACTTCGTATGCGTCGATCACCGGTTCCTCCTTCACCTCGTCGTAGAGCAGGGTGAGATCCTCCGACAGGTGAATCTTCCATTCGGAAGAGTCGGCCAGAAACGGCCCGGCCTTCTCCAGAAGTTCCTTGAATTTATCGCTCCGCCCGTACTTGTCCGCCTGGTCCCTGGTGCTCCAGAGCGTCATCGAGATACATTCGCCGGGGTGATGCTCGTTCTCGATGAGATTGGCAAACAGGCAGCCCGGCACGGTCTGAAGCGCGGGGATCACCTCCTCGTCGTACATCTTGTGGTGTTCGCCGAGGCGTTCGGGCTTCACTTTCATATGGACGAGGCGCATGTACATGGCATCACCCTCCTTGTTCCTTAGTTCTCGCTCCCGTGTGAAAAAATGAAGATCCTCCGGATCGGGCTGGTCACCAGCCTGTTGCCGAATTCGAGACAGAGACCGCAGGCGGCCGCGATATCCATTTTGATGGCGCTCCCGCCCCAGGTGCACCCGTTGATGCGAACTTTCATGGGGGAGACCCCCTTCCGGTCGAACCACCCTCCGGAGGCCGACCAGAACCCGTCCTCGAGGGCGCGCATACAGTAGACCGAGTTGCACGTCTTGATCACCATGCAATCGCCCACGGAGAGACTTGTCTTTTCCACCTGCTGGAGCCGGTCTGCATGGTCGACCAGCGTCGAAAGCGTTCGTATGTACCCCGTCATATCACGCCCTCCTTCACAGATTCATCCGCCCCATCCCGCCGGTCCCGGTTGCGTGCGGCGGCATTCACGATCCGGTCGCTTTCACAACAAGCACGGTAATATCGTCGCTCTGCGGAATACCCTTGGAATAGAGCTTGACGTCGTCGACAATTTTTTGCAGCATGATCTCCGCGGGTCCCTGGGCATGCTGTGCGACGAGGGCCTTGACCCGGTCGTCCCCAAAAAACTCGCGCATGCTGTTCTGCGCCTCGCTCACCCCGTCGCTGTAGATGACCATGCAGTCGTCGGGTTCCATCTTGATGACGCATTCCTCGCAGAGAATGTCGTCGGTGAAGTTCAGCGGCATCCCCTTGACGGTGAGAACCTCCGTGGAGTTATTGCTCTTCCGGTAGAAGATCGGGTAGCATTGGCCTGCATTCGAAACCGTCACGGAGCTCGAATCCGAATCGACCACCGCGAGAAGCATCGTGATGAAGGACTTGCGCGGGATGCTTCCCCGGAGGATCATGTTGCTCTGCTTGAGATGCGCCTTGGGAGAGGGGTTCTGCAACGCGTGCGCGTAGAGGACTCCCTTGCCCAGCGTCGCAAGAAGCGCCGCGGAGAGTCCCTTCCCGGCGACATCGGCGACAACCACCTCGTACCGGTTTTCGCCCAGCTTGATAAAGTCATAAAAATCGCCGCCGATCTCCTGGGCCGGAATCGTATGGGCGGCAAATTGAAAGTTCGGAGTCTGGGGAACGTGCTTCGGCAATAAATTCGTCTGGACTTCCCGCGCCGCGATGAGCTCCTTCTCCATCGCCATTTTCTTCTGTTCCTCCGAGTAGAGGCGCGCATTTTCCAGAATCTGCCCGGATTGCGCGGCAAGGATCGAGAGGAGGCGTTTATCGTCTTCGGAGAATTCCGTGTTTTCTTTCTTGTTAAAGACCGCAAGTATCCCGACCAGACGGTTCTTGACGAGCAGCGGGACGCACAGGAGCGAACGGAGGTTCCCGTCCACCTTGATGCCCGAGAACCGGGAATCCGTCGCCATGTCGTTGGAGATGAGCGGCTTCTTATTGATCATCATCCATCCCAGCACGTTTTGATTGAGATGGAATTGCTTATGGTCTCCGGTCGAGTCGAGGGCGCGGATCAGGGTCTTCATCTCCATCGGCGCGACTTCGTCCACCAGGGTGATCATTCCCTGCTCTCCCTTGACCGCCCGGACCGACCGCTTGACCACATTTTCGATCACCTCATCCAGGCTCATCGTCGAGCCGATAACACGCGCGAGGTCATTGAGGATTGAAAGCTCGTCAACTGCCTTTCGCAGCCGCCCGTTCTCTTCCCGAAGCTGCAGAAGCTCTTCCATGCTTGCCTGTTCTATCCTTTCTATTCGAGTGGTGAAAATGCGGGGTCCGTCCCGTCGAGACAATGCGGAGCTATCAGTCTGATAATTTAGAGAATGCGGGGGCCAAATACAACACTTTCGCGGGTCGATACTGGCGCAATTCTGTCCGTGTTCGCGATATCCTCGTTCCCACGCAGAGAATGGGAACGAGGGAAAAGTCGCGGCGTACCGGCGCCTGGGACTTGGTAGCCGCAGCCTTTAGGCTGCGGTCTTTTCCCGGCATGGCACAGCTCCTCGATCAAAAACCCGCTACGCCCCGTCCTTCAGGATGGAACTGTAAAGATTTTCAACGGCGTCGACCATTAAGGTGGTGGTAAACCGGCTGAGGAGAAGCTCCCGCCCCTGACGGGCCATCGAGAGCCGGAGGGCGGGATCCCGGCAAAGGAGCGAGAGTTTTTGAGCAAGAAGCGCGGGGTCCATGTCCGGGACAAGAAATCCGGAGACGCCTTCACGCACCATCTCCGCCACATCTCCCACGCGGGTGGCAACGACAGGCAGTTCCTGGGAAAGCGCCTGCAGCACGGCGAACGGAAAGGTCTCGCCTCCCCCCTCGACGGAAGAATGCGCGTACACATCCATTGCCGAATAGACCGCGTGCAGGTCGTCGCGGAAACCGGCAAAGACGACCCTCCCGGTGAGACCGAGGTTCCCGGCAAGATCGGCCAGCCGGCCGCTCAGTTCGCCGTCGCCCACAAGAAGGAGACGCGTCTCCTGATTTTCCCTCTGAACCTCGGCGAAGGCGCGGAGGAGGTACTCGTGCCCCTTGAAAGGAACAAGACGTGCGACGTTTCCGATCACGATTTCGGTTTCCCGGATTCCAAACTCTTTACGGATGGCCGCGCGGAGCGCCTCATCCCGGCGCATCGTCCCGGGATCGACTCCGAGGTAAACGACCGAAATGTCGTTCGGAGCAATCCCGTCCTTCTGAACGAGCAGGTTTTTTACACAGACTCCGTCGACGATGTAATGATCGGTCGCCAGCGCGTTTCGCAGGGCATGTGTCGGGTTATACCTGAGCGAATGAAAGCTGTGGACGTTCGTAATGTGTACCGCCCCCGTCGTCCGGGCGGCGAAGGCCCCCGCCGTCCGGTCGTAATTGCTGTTGGTATGGACGATCTGGCTGCGATGCCGGCGGATCACCTCCCTGAGTTTAAGGATATGACTGAGGAGCCGTCCCTGCGCGGGAAAGTCGATGGTGTGCACGGGAACTCCGGCGTCCCGGCACTTTTTCGAAAGAAGATTACCCGGTTTGCAAACCACCAGGACGTCGTGATGCCGCTCCCGGAGGGATTTCGCCAGCTCGAGGACATAGAACTCCCCACCGCCGTAGATGTCGGTCGAATTTGTCAGCAGTACTCTCAAAGGTGAGCGCATTGGTTCCAGTTCGGGGATCGGTAGCCGCAGCCTTCAGGCTGCGTTGAACGGTACGCGACCTGAAGGTCGCGCCTACCGTTGCCTATGTCGTCATTGCGAGGTAGCCGCAGCCTTTAGGCTGCGTGAAACAAAAAGGCGTTCTCCCGCCGCATGCAGAGAGAACGCCTGTGAACTTCGTACCAACAATCAGGCCGAGGCAGCTCCTTGTGCGCTGCCGGACTTCCCGTAGACCATCGCCACGACGGCCCCGAGTATGACGTATTGGATCATCCCATAGAGGAACCATTGGAGGGCCAGCGAGTATGGGATGGGATATGACGCGTACGAGTCGTATGCCATCGGCGTGGCCATGAGGAGTCCCATCCAGAGCCCGTACCGGATCCCCTCGCCCATGCCTTTCCCGGTGTAACCTTTCGAGAAAATGAGAGTGAAGACGAACGAAATAATAGCGGATGTGACAAAAAAGATCCACGTCTTGGCATCCGCCTCGGGTCGCATAAGTTTCATCATCTCTTCCGAGTGATACACCGGGGCAAGCAGCACCACGTGGATGAGCAGGTTCGTGATAGTCATCCCGACGTACACCGCGATGAAACCGACCCAAAGTTTTTTGTTCATACTCCCTCCTTTGGAAGTGGTCAAATCAGCCAATTAGTCCAGCAATGACGGCTTATCGTACAAAAGAAACGGCTGAAAGTCAAACGGAGGTTTTTTCAGGTTTGCGGCCGGGCTCTCTCCACTCTGTCATCCTGAGGAAGCGAAGCGACCGAAGGATCTGGCTGTTTGCCTCAAGATCGGTCCGAGATCCTTCGCTGCGCTCAGGATGACAACTGGATAGAAAGGGTCACTCAACCTACTTGAGATTATACTGCTCCGGCTTCCTCCCGCCGATGAGATCATTAAATTCATTAATCTTCTTGTTCGCGGCTACGGAGAGGTCGATCTCCGCGACCGCCGTGCCCGCCTGATCGCCTCCCAGGCGCGCCAGTATCTCTCCGCGCGGAGAAACGATCTCGCTCATCCCGATATAGCGCAGGTCCACGCCTCCCCGGTTCTCCCGTCCGACCCGGTCGGCCGTGGCGGCGTAGATGCGGTTTTCGAGACACCTGGTCACCATCGCATCGGGACAATAAGGCATCACCAGGTTCGACGGATGGACGACAAGCTGCGCCCCGTTCAGCGCGAGCGTCCTCGCGCTTTCGGGATACATCCAGTCGAAACAGATCATCATTCCGACCTTTCCGAAGGGCAGGTCGAACACCGGGAAACCCAGATCTCCGGGCGCGAAGAAGAGGGTCTCTCTATAATAGAGATGAACCTTCCGGTAGAGCCCGATCAGCCCCGCCGGACCGACCAGGGCCGATGAATTATAGGTCAGATTGTCCTTCTCGGCAAACCCGTACGCCACGAAGCATTTGTTCTTTGCGGCGAATGAGGCGATGGCCTGGAAGCTCGGCCCGGAAGCCTTCTCGCCCAGGCGATCGACTTCCGCGCGGTCGGTGAAGTTGTATCCTGTGTTGAACAGCTCGGGGAGGACATAGAGATCGGCATTGACGCCCTTCATCAATTCAAGGGCCCCCGCGACGTTGGCGGAGACCTCCCCGAACACCGGATTCGTCTGGATGACGGCTACGCGCACCGGCGCCTACTTTTGTGACGAGCCGGCCGCAGGTTCTGCCGGTTTCACGATGATGACGGGAATATCCAGGTTCTTGACAATCCTGTCGAACGTGGGGACTCCGCTCTCCACCACCTTCCTGTATTTCGCGAGCTGCTCGTCCACCTTCGCGGAGAGATCGTTGTACACGTCGTACGATTGCTTTGTCGGCCTGGTATCGGCGCTCCCCACCACGCCGGAAAGACCGGCGAGTTTGTCGTTCAACTTGATCGGATAATTCAATGCGTCCTGGCCGCTCTTGATCTTCACCTGTATCAGCGCCTCCTCTACTTCCTTGAGGCGGTCGTTGAGGTGTTTTGCGGAATCCGCCACCTGCTTCTTGGAGGCGTGTTTCTCCAGTCTCTTTACCAGGTCCTCGGTCTGTTTCCGGATATCCCTGATCGTATTCACCGCGTTATGCGCCTCGGAAATCTTATCGCGGATCTTCAGCAGGAAATCGAACTGTTCCTGGAATTCTTCCGCCGTGGAGGTGAGGCGGGGATCTTTCTTGATTTCAAACGATTGTGTCCAGCTTTTGCCGCCGCTCTTGAGACGCACCCTGTACGTCCCGGGAACCACGACAGGACCCTGAAGCGATCCGCTCCAGAGGATTCCCCCGGGAACCTTGACCGCGTCGGGATAACGCATATCCCATACGAAGCGGTTCATCCCCGAATCGGCGGGAATGCTCGGGCCTTCATCGGCTCCGGATCCGCCCTGGCCCTCCGAGTCTCCTCCCGGCTTTCCCTCTTCGCGATGAGTGAACGATCTGATCACCGCCCCTTTTCCGTCCAGGAATTCCAGTCTGATGGAGTCTTTCTCGCCGGGTTTGTGCCTGAAGTAATAGGGCACCACGACCCCGTTCGGCGGGTTCTTCCCTATCGCGAGGCCCGGACGGTCGAAGGTGAACCCTCCCATGCGGTACGTCTCACGCGGCTGGTAGAGATGCACGTCGGACCGGGCGATTTCGTCGTTCATCTGGTAGAGAGGCGTCAGGTCGTCGAGGATCCAGAACGACCTTCCGTGCGTCGCAGCGACGAGATCTTTTTCGCGCGCCTGGATCGCAAGGTCATGGACGGGCGTGACCGGAAGGTTAGTCTGAAGCGGCTGCCAGTTGTCGCCCTGGTCGAACGAGACATAGACTCCCCGTTCCGTTCCGGCATAGAGCAACCCTCTCCGGTTCGGATCTTCCCGGACGACGTGGGTAAACTGGTTTTCGGGGATGCCCTTGACGATCTTCGTCCACGACCGGCCGAAGTTCGTCGTCTTGAAGAGGTAAGGTCGGAAATCGTCGAGCTTATACCTGTTCGCCGCGACGTAGGCGGTGGCGGAATCGCGGGGCGATGCGTCGATGATGCTGATCATCGACCACGCGGGGAGCTCGGAAGGAGTCGCGTTCGTCCAGGTCGCACCGTCGTCCCGGGAGACGTGAATCATTCCGTCGTCCGATCCCGCCCAGAGGACGCCCCTCTTGACGGGCGATTCGGCAAGGGTGAAGATTGTGCCGTAGTATTCGACGCTCGTGTTGTCTTTCGTGATGGGCCCGCCCGACGACCCGAGTTTTGCTGTGTCGTTCCGCGTAAGGTCCGGGCTGATAATCTGCCAGCTCATTCCTTCGTTCGTGCTCTTGAAGACCTTGTTCGCGGTGACATAGAGGACCTTGGAATCGAATTTCGAGACGAGGATCGGATAGGTCCATTGAAAGCGGTACTTCGCGCTGTTCGCCCCGCCGCCCATCGGATTGTCGGGCCAGGGGGAGATGTCCTGCTCCTGGTCGGTCTTGTGGGTGTACTTGGAGAGATACCCGTCATAACTTCCGGCGTAGATGATCTCCGGATCGTCGGGGTTCGGGGTGACGTACCCGCTTTCCCCGCCCCCCACGCTGAACCAGTCCGGCCTTCCGATGCCGAACCCGGTGGTGCGGCTGGAAATCTTGATCGTGCTGTTATCCTGCTGGGCACCGTAGACACCGTACGGAAAATCGTTATCGACCGTCACATGGTAGAATTGAGCCGTCGGAATGTCTTCTTCCGTCCATGTCCGGCCTCCGTTGAAGCTGACGGAGGCTCCCCCGTCGTCTCCGGTGATCATCCGCTTCGGATCGTTCGGGTCGATCCAGAGGTCGTGGTTATCGCCGTGCGGGACGGAGATGTTCGAAAGCGATCTCCCGCCGTCGGTGGATTTATGGAACTGAACGTTGAGGATGTAGATTGTTTCGGGGCTTTTTGGATCGGCGAAGATGTGGGAATAATACCACGCGCGCTGGCGGAGGCGCCGGTCGTCGTTGACCGACGTCCATGTTTTGCCGGCGTCGTCGCTGAGGAATAATCCCCCGTCGTCCGCTTCCACGCTCGCCCAGATCCGGTCGGCTTTTGCGGCCGATACGGCGATGCCGATCTTTCCCTTGAGGCCCTTCGGCATTCCCTTGTTGGCGGAGAGGTCGGTCCATGTGTCTCCCCCGTCCGCCGATTTCCAGAGCCCGCTGCCGCGTCCGCCGCTCGACATGCTCCAGGGATTCCGGTAGGCCTGCCACATCGCGGCGTAGAGAATTCTCGGATTGTTCGGATCGATCGCGAGATCCACCGCGCCGGTGCTGTCGTTCTTGAATAAAATTTTCTGCCAGTTCTTCCCGCCGTCCTTCGACCGGAAGACTCCCCGCTCGGAGTTCGGGCCGAAGACATGGCCGAGCGCGGCGGCATATACGACGTTTTCGTCCTTCGGATGGACACGGATCTTGCTGATCGTCTGCGCGTCCTTCAGACCCATGAACTTCCACGTCTTCCCGGCATCCTCCGACTTGTAGACACCTTCTCCGGGCATCGCATTGCCGCGGATGCACGACTCGCCTGTGCCGGCATAAATGACGTTCGGGTCGGATTCGGCCACGGCCAGCGCGCCAACGATGCCGACCTTGAAGAACCCGTCGGAGATATTGATCCAGGTGATGCCGCCGTCTTCGCTCTTCCACACGCCGCCGCCTGTCGCCCCGAAATAATAGGTAAGCGGCTGATCTTTGTGTCCCGCCACGGCGATGGACCTCCCCGCGCGAAACGGACCGATCTCCCGCCACTGCATCTTATTATAGAGCGTCGTATCGTATTTGAATGCGTGCTGGGCGAGCAGCATCTGCCCCGGCACGATCGCCCCGACGAACAGAGCAAACAGGAAGAATCCGTACAGTTTTCTTGCATGACGGAAGAGTGGAATCGCGCAGGAACTGACAGCGGAGCAATTACCTGTAGCCGTTTGGAACATGGTGGAGTCCTCGGGAAATGATGAAGTTGAGTCGCGGAGACGGTTCGAGGGTCTGGTTTCCGGAACCGGAGCCGCCGAGCAAAAGAAGCATCCCGGGCACCGATGGTCCAGAGCGTGATGGTCCGGGGGAACGAGGAATACGTAGAGAGGATATGGAAAAGAAACCCCAAATGCAAGGTTGAAAAGCCCGATTCAGCCCCTTAAAATTAGGGGATTCAGGAGGAAAGTTGGGGACCCTTATGGGGGGGCGGTATCCGGAGGCACGAACGGATAAATTGTGACCTAGCACCATTGACAGATCGATCGAAAAGGGTTATCTTAGGGGGTTCCTTCTTTGTGGAGGTTCTTTCTTTCTGGGGGTTCTTTCTTTCTGGGAGTTCTTTCTTGATCACAAACCTGAAAACCATGTTTCAACAACGGTCGTCGATCTATACGGCACTGGCTCTTGTCGCTTTCATTTTGGTTCCCGATTTGGCACACAGCTCCGGAAATTCCACGAAAGTGCTTCCGAACCCGATTCTTTTTGTCACACAGGTGCCGATCCCCTCGGACACTGGGACGATCACAACGGTCTTCGCAAATCACCTTGCAACCACGAAATCATGCGGCCGTGGCGGCGATCTCTGTATCCTCTATCCGGACGGTACGCTCAAGAATCTCACCTTCCTCGCCGGATATGGAAAATCGGGCTCGCAGGACACGACCGGGATCGCGGTCCGCGAGCCGTCCGTCCACTGGAGCGGCACGAAAGCGCTCTTCAGCATGGTTGTGGGCGCTCCGACGTCGCAGTCTGATCCCACGGTCTTCTACTGGCAGATCTACGAGGTCACCGGTCTCGGTGAACTCCAGACACCGGTGATTACAAAAGTGCCCTTCCAACCGGCAACCTATAACAATACGAATCCGATCTACGGGACCGACGACCGCATCATCTTCTCTTCGGACCGCCCGCGGAACGGAGCCTCGTATCTCTATCCTCAGTTCGACGAGTACCGCGGCGAGCTCTCGAATACCGGCTTATGGAACCTGGATCCGTCGAGCGGCGGCCTCTTCCTTGTTGACCATTCCCCCTCCGGCGACTTTAGGCCGTTCATCGACAGTTACGGGAGGGTGATTTTCTCCCGGTGGGACCATCTCCAGCGCGACGGCAATGCCGACGTCGATGTGATGGACGGAAACAGGTTCGGCTCGTTCAATTTTTCCGACGAATCGGCGGGCGCCTCCGTCCTGCAAAATGACAGGACTGAATTCTACCCGGAACCGCAAGCGAGGCGGACCGACCTTCTGATGGGAACGAACATCATCGGTTTCGAATTCAATCATTTCATACCGTGGCAGATCTACGAAGACGGCACGAGCGGCGAAACGATGAACCATGTCGGACGGCACGATTTGAACGTTGCGTTCGGAAAGAGCTTTAACGACGACCCGAACCTTGTCAATTTCAGCCCGAGTCCCAGCCGGACAAACCAGAACAGCATCAACAATATGGTGCAGCTCATCGAGGACCCGACCTCCCCCGGCACGTACTACGGGATTGACTGCCTGGAGAACGGCCAGCACGGCTCGGGGCAGATTATTACGCTCGCCGGGGCGCCAAGTTTGGACGCGCAGGATATGTATGTTACGTTTATCACGGACCGTTCCACCGCGTTCTACCTGCCGGAGGGCGGCACGCCGAACGCAACCTACACCGGGCATTATCGCAACCCGCTTCCGCTCTCCGACGGAACCCTCCTCTCGGTCCATACGACCGAAAATCATGCGGACAAGAACCTGGGCACCTATTCGAATCCGGTTTCGCGCTATGCATTCCGCATCAAGACGATGCAGGTTCGCACCGGAAGCATCCTGATGGCAAACCTTCCCGTCACGCCCGGGATCTCCAAGTCGGTGAGCTATTGGAGCGACAGCGGACTTGTCTCCTTCTCGGGAAATCTGTGGGAACTGGACCCGGTCGAGGTCACGTCCAGGACGAAGCCGACGACAAGGTTTTCGGCGATCGCTCCTCCCGAGCTTCAGGTGATGTCGGAAGAAGGCGTCGACCCCGAAGTGCTCAAGAGCTATTTGATCCAGCACAACCTTGCGATCCTCGTCAGCAGGAATATCACCAACCGGAATACCGACGACCATCAGCAGCCCTTCTTCCTGAAGGTGCACAATTCCCCGACGCAGTCGCCCAATCCCACCGGCAAGGTGTACGATGTTTCTCATCTCCAGATCATGGAAGCGGATTACCGGAGGGGATACGGGCTCGTCAACGGGGACACCATCCCCAGACCGGGGCGGCGCGTCCTGGCGACGCCGTTGAACGATACATCGGTTCATAATCCGCCGAATCCCACCGGGCCTCCCGGAAGCGTTCAGATCGGCTCCGACGGATCGTTGGCGGCACTCGTGCCCGCGCACCGGGCGCTCGCCTGGCAACTCGTGGACTCCAATGCGGTGAGCGTTGTGCGCGAACGCTTCTGGGTCACCTTCCAGCCCGGCGAGATCCGGACATGCGCGTCTTGCCATGGATCAAACGGCGAAGCCGCGGTCCCAAAACAAATCATTCCTCAGAACGAGCCGGAAGCCTTACATACGCTCCTCCAGTACTGGAAAGACTCTCTGACCGTTGCGCCTCCGGGCACGTTCCAATATACGCTCTCGAGCTCATGGAACATGATTTCCCTCCCGATGAATGTCTCCGACGGCAGGGCGAACGTTTTGTTTCCTTCGGCAACTTCCCGCGCGTTCACCTACGCCGGTGGATACCTCCGGAAGGACACACTCATACCCGGGAGCGGTTATTGGATAAAGTTCGGAGCAGGGCACCTCGCCAACATCCCCGGCACGCTGCTTACGGAGGATTCAATTGCCCTCGGAGCAGGATGGAATATGGTCGGTTCGATCGGGACCCCGGTGGCCGTATCCGCCGTCACCAGCAATCCTCCGGGATTGACGACCTCTCCGTTCTTCGGCTATGGGGGCGGCGCCTATTTTGTGGCGGACTCCATCCGGCCCGGACAGGCGTACTGGCTGAAAACCAGCGCGCCGGGCATGCTCTACCTTGCCTCCTCGGCCGCATCTCCCCGGAGCGCGCGAATCCGGATCGTGCCGACGAACGAAGCCCCGCCCCCATCGCCGGAGCAGGGTGCGAACATACCGAAGGAATTTTCTCTCGCGCAGAATTTTCCGAATCCTTTCAATCCCTCCACCGAGATCAAGTACACTCTCCCGGTGGATGCGGGGGTGGTCGTCAGGGTTTATGACCTCCTCGGACAGGAAATCCGCACGCTCGTGAGTGAGACTCAACCCGCCGGGTACAAGAGCGTCCGCTGGGACTCGCGCAACAATGCCGGCGCCGATATTCCAAGCGGCGTCTATTTTTACCGGCTTGAGGCGAGAGGCACTTCGGGGCCCCGCAAGGATTTTGTCGAGGTGCGAAAAATGGTGCTGATCCGGTAATTCTCCCCATATTCTTCCTACCTTCATTCACACTGACCAATCGCCTTCGTTCACCGATAGTCAGAAGAGTGTCATACTGATTCAGGAACCAGCAAGGGTATGATCGGACAGACTATCTCTCATTATAAGATCCTCGAGAAGCTCGGTGAAGGCGGCATGGGCGTCGTCTATAAGGCCGAGGATCTCAAGCTGAAGCGGATTGTCGCCCTCAAGTTCCTTCCCCAGCATCTGACTTCCACCGAAGACCTGCGAGCGCGCTTTCAGCAGGAGGCGCAGGCAGCCGCCACGCTGAACCATCCGAATATCTGCACGATCCACGCCATCGAGGAGCATGATGGGCAGCAATTCATCGATATGGAATTCGTCGACGGCGAGACGATGAGGAATAAGCTTCCGATTCAACGGGTCGGAGATGCCGTCTCGTACGCCATTCAGATCGGAGAAGCCCTGACCGAAGCACACAGCAAGGGGATCGTCCACCGCGACATCAAGGCGGACAACGTGATGGTCAACTCCAAGAACCAGATCAAGGTCATGGATTTCGGGTTGGCAAAACTGAAGGGCTCGATGAAGCTCACACGGGCTTCGAGCACCGTCGGCACGCTTGCCTATATGGCTCCGGAACAGATCTCGGGCGGGTCGGTGGACGCGCGATCGGACATCTTTTCGTTTGGCGTTGTGCTCTATGAGATGCTCACCGGACAGACGCCGTTCCGGGGGGAGCACGAGGCGGCGCTGGTCTACTCCATTGTGAACGAGGAACCCGAGCCCCTCACGCGCTACTTGCCCGAGGCTCCGTCAGAGCTTCTCCATGTCGTCAACCGGGCGTTGGAAAAGGACCCCGAGGAGCGGTATCAAACCGTCCACGACATGGTCATCGATTTGCGGCGGCTCAAGAAAGAGTCGACGAAAGTATCGCGGGTAATGCCGGTCCGGCCTGCTCAGGTATCGACGGCCTCCGCCCCTGTCGCCGCGGCCCTTGAAACTCCCGACACCCGGCCGGAGGACTCATCGCGGAAAATGCTCTGGGCGGGATTAGGTGCCGCGGCGATCGTCCTTGCCATCGGGGCGTATCTGTTCATTTTCAAACGCGCCGAACCGCCTCCACCTGCGGCCGTGAATCCAAATATGACGCTGCGCGTCCTGCAAATACCCTTTACTCAAGTCAACTATCCCGGA
Source organism: Bacteroidota bacterium (assembly GCA_036522515.1). Lineage (NCBI taxonomy): Bacteria > Pseudomonadati > Bacteroidota > Bacteroidota bacterium. The sequence continues at coordinate 6,382 of DATDFQ010000048.1, read as the reverse complement.
CTTTCGCCCGACGGCAATTGGGCCGCCTTCCCCGCCGTCGACCCAAACGGAAAATGGGATGTATACTTTATGAACACGGCAGGCGGCGAAGCCCGGCGCGTTACGACCGATTCGAGCCTGTTCACCCAACAGGCCGATGTCTCTCCTGATGGAAGTCAGATCACGTACGATCGGGTCGATTCGAAGGCCCTCAAGCTTGCCTCATTTGTTGTCTCGTCGCTCGGGGGAGTGAGCAGGAAATTGGCCGAAGGCGGAGTCACCCCCCGCTGGCGGCCCGATGGAGTGCGCATCGGATACCTGAAGATCCCCGTCAGCGCCTCCGGGACGGCTTCAGGAAAACAGGAAATCTGGAGCGTCCGGGCGGACGGAGGCGATAACAAACTCGAATTTGTGGATACTGTTTCCACGCTGGGACGGTACTCGTTCTCGTGGTCGCCCGACGGCGGGTCGATCGCATGGCTCCGGTCGTACCCGGAAGGATACCAGGAAGTGTTTACCCGCAACCTCGCGAGCGGCAAGGAAGAGCGATTGACTTCCGACAAGCAGAACATCGATGAGGTGTGCTGGACGCGCCAGAATGAGATTGTGTTTTCCTCCAACAAATCCGGAAATACGAACCTGTGGCTGGTTCCGGCCTCGGGCGGAAACGCCGTGCAATTGACCAAGGGGGGCGGCCCCGATATCGGAATGAAAGTTTCCACCGACGGAAAAAAACTGCTCTACCTTCAGCAGCAGCAAATCGGGCATATCTGGACCTCGAACATCGACGGCAGCAACGCGCGCCAGGTGACATTTGATGACCGCCAAATCGGTTCGGCGACTTTTTCACCGGACAGGAGCCAGATACTGTTTGATATCAATGACGCCGATCCGCTGAAGCAAACCCGGTCCGTTAATCTCATGTCCCGCACGGGAGAGAACCGGCGGGAGATAACCCGGGGCGAGGGCGTTACCAGCAATCCCCAATTCTCTCCGGATGGAAAGTGGATCCTTTTCCTGTCAAGGGCGGAGAGCGCGTCCAGGGACTCTGTCGGGCTCTATCTGATCGAATCGGAGAACCTGGGCTCCCCGAGGTTTGTCGGCCGCGGGGGTAGATTTGTGTGGCTGAACGCAAGAGAATTTGTGCTCGGGACTGATTCGAGGTCGATGCGGATGTCTGTGGACGGATCGGCGCCGAAGCAAATTTTCGAAGATTCGACATTTGCCATCCCCATCCTGAAGGGAACGTACATCCTTTATGCAGACGTTCACAAGGCCCGTCAGGGAATCTGGATCACACCGACTCCGGGCCTCAAGAGCGCATCATCAAAACCCAAAAAGCTTTTTACCTTCGCCGATCAAATTGCCCTTGGGCCTGACGGAACATTCATGCTCCAAATAAAGGATGTCGGCGAGATCTGGAAAGTGACGCTCCCCGACGGAAAACAGGAGCGGATTCCCGCCACCTTTCCCGGAGCGAGCGTAGCTTCAAATCTGAGCATCAGCGACGACGGAAAAGAGATCGTCTATATCGATTTCCGGTACAGCGCGAAACTGGTCATGATCGAAAACCTGCATTAATCCGAAGCAGTTTAAACCTTCCCCGGTACCGCACAGTCCAACGGATGATGATCCGCCGGCAACGGACACTGAATCCAGGCAACAATTCCACCTCCCGGAAGAACATCTGAACGATCAGTGATAAAAAGCGAACCCAGAGCGCAACCCAACTTCGCACAAGTGACACTGTTGTGCCTCTGCCTGATCGCAGGCTGCGGATCAGCGGAGTTCACAAGCCATTGGCGAACGTTTGATGTGGTGGTCGACGGCAACAACGCGGAGTGGCGGGATACCCTCACCTATCTTCTCGAAGACAAACAGACGTCGGTGGGATTCCTGAACGACGACCGCTATCTGTACCTCTGCCTTATTTCCGCGAATCGGGATCTTCAGAGGCAGGCGATGAGGCAGGGTCTTACCCTCTGGTTCGACCGTGAAGGAAATGACGGGAAGAAATTCGGGATGCGCTATCCGGTCAGACCCGGCCGGCCGCCGGGCCGCAGCGGGGATGAAGAGGGGCGCGAAGAAGGAACCCGGGACGAAAACGACCGGTCCACCGATCTTCAGAACGATCATACTCCCGCCGGCGCGAACGAGGTGGAGATATTCGGACCCGGCGAAGGGGAGCATCGGCGCATGACGATGGCCGAATCCGGTGGAATCGAGGCGCGCCTCCGCATGATGAACGATCTGCTCGTCTACGAAATGCGCATGCCTCTGACTGAGAACGGATCCCACCCGTACACGATCGGAACAAAACCCGGATCCCTTCTTGGAGTCGGCATCGAATCGATCCGCGCACAGGAACGGTCACCGGATCAGGCGTCTGAGGGTGGAGAAGGACGCGGGGGGGGTTTCGGCGGCCGTGGAGGAGGCCGTGGAGGAAGAGGAGGACGAGGCGGCGGGGTTGAGCGATCGGGATCGAGCGGCCAGCCCGACCCCTTCAAATTCTGGGCAAAAGTCCGGCTGGCGCTGCAAACATCTTCGAACTAGCTCGGGGCCCGGATCCGGCAAGAGAGACCGGAACGATGAGGCTTACCCGTTCGGCCCGGCCGGCATCCCACTTTTCCCCGGGTTAAGCCGGACATCCGATTCCAATTCCTCGATGGTTTTCGGCCAATCGGCCTTCAGAAGACGGGAGAGCGATCTGTCCGCGAGCAACTTTCCTCCTGTCTGGCACCTCGGGCAGTAGTCGCACTCGTTTTCTGTGTAGACGATTCGCTGGACGCTCGTTCCGCAAACGGGACAGGGTTTTCCGAACTTTCCGTGCACAGCCATCTCCGGGCGAAATGCGGTGACTTTCTCCGGGAATGACGTGCCCGCCCTCAGCCTCCCGATCCATTCCTCCATCGTTTCCTTCACGGCACTGAATAGTCGGGAGATTTCCTCATCGCCCATGCTTTGGGTTAAGCGAAGAGGGGATAATCGTGCCCGATGGAGTATCTCGTCGGAGTAAGCGTTTCCGATTCCGCTGAAGAGTCTCGGATCAGTGAGCGTCCGCTTAAGCGTATGGTTCTCTTTGCGGAGCGCGGCGCTGAATTCCCTCTCCGAAGCGGACAGCACCTCCACTCCCCCGCGGTCGAACCGCGCCAGTGCGGACTTGCCTTTCACAAGCGTGAGTGAGGCGCGCTTTTTGGTGCTCGCCTCCGTCATGAGAAGAGTCCCGTTTGGAAAATCGAACGCGGCGAGGTTGATTTTCCCCCCGGCCTTCGCCCCGCGGGCCTTCCAGTGAAACCGGCCGGCGATCATGAGGTGGAAGACAAGGAAGAGTTCGTTCTCGAGCTCCCACACAATCTGCTTCCCGATCCGGCGAAGGCCCGTCACCTGCTTCCCCTCTGCCTCCGAGATCGGCGGATCGAAGCTCCGGAGAAGGAATGGACTTGTGATTCGGATTTTCTCCAGGGGCTTGTCGAGAATCCGGGCTTCGAGAGCTTCGATGTAGACCGTGATATCCGGGAGTTCAGGCATTACGTGTGAATATAATTAATCCGGTGGTTCCATATACGACGAAAGCCCGGCTCTCGTAAAGAGAATCGGGCTTTCATCAAAAACTCCTGGCAACGACCTACTCTCCCATACAGTCACCCATATAGTACCATCGGCCCTGCGGGGCTTAACTGCTCTGTTCGGAATGGGAAGAGGTGTTTCACCCGCGGTATAGTCGCCAGAAAAACCTAGAAGAAAAAATCCAATCAAATCAATGTTCGATCCAGCGATGCACTGCACATACCGTTTGCACGGCATGCGTTCGCCCTTTCAAAGGCGAGTGACATCCGGTGAATCAATAAAAATTAATGGTTAAGCCTCACGACCGATTAGTACCACTCGACTCATGCCTTACAGCATTTACATCTGTGGCCTATCAACCTGGTAATCTCCCAGGGGTCTTAAGTCAGCTTGCGCTGAGGGACATCTTATCTCGGGGTGGGTTTCGCACTTAGATGCTTTCAGCGCTTATCCCAACCGGACGTGGCTACCCAGCGTTTGCCACTGGCGTGACAGCTGGTACACCGTCGGTCCGTTCACTCTGGTCCTCTCGTACTAGGAGCGACTCCCCTCAAATGTCCTGCGCCCGCATAGGATAGGGACCGAACTGTCTCACGACGTTCTGAACCCAGCTCACGTACCGCTTTAATTGGCGAACAGCCAAACCCTTGGGACCTTCTCCAGCCCCAGGATGCGATGAGCCGACATCGAGGTGCCAAACCTCGCCGTCGATATGAACTCTTGGGCGAGATCAGCCTGTTATCCCCGGAGTAGCTTTTATCCTTTGAGCGATGGCAATTCCACACTCTACCATCGGATCACTAAGTCCTGCTTTCGCACCTGCTCGACTTATGGGTCTCGCAGTCAAGCACCCTTCTACCTTTGCGCTCTATGCCTGATTGCCAACCAGGCTGAGGGTACCTTTGAACTCCTCCGTTACTTTTTAGGAGGAGACCGCCCCAGTCAAACTGCCCACTTAGCACTGTCCACCGCCCGGATTCACGGGTCGGGGTTAGAACTCAAGCACAACAAGGCTGGTGTTTCATTGACGACTCCACGGTTGCCGGAACAACCGCTTTCAAGTCTCCCAGCTACACTACGCATGCTGGGCCTAAGCCCAATACTAAGCTACAGTAAAGGTTCACGGGGTCTTTCCGTCTAGTTGCGGGTATGTTGCATCTTCACAACAACTACAGTTTCACCGAGTCGCTCGTGGAGACAGTGATCCGGTCGTTACGCCATTCATGCAGGTCGGAACTTACCCGACAAGGAACTTCGCTACCTTAGGACCGTCATAGTTACGGCCGCCGTTTACCAGGGCTTCGGTTGCGAGCTTCGGCCTTGCGGCCTAACCCTCTTCCTTAACCTACTGGCACCGGGCAGGCGTCAGACTCTATACATCCACTTGCGTGTTAGCAGAGTCCTGTGTTTTTGATAAACAGTTGCTAGAGCCGATTTTCTGTGGCCTCTTGCGAGGCACCCCTTATCGCGAACTTACGGGGTGAATTTGCAGAGTTCCTTAACCACCGTTCTCCCGAGCGCCTGAGACTACTCGTCTCGCCTACCTGTGTCAGTTTTAGTACGGACACGACAACTTTAACCCTTAGAAGATTTTCTTGGACATCCGTCTGGTGACTACGGGATCGTAAACGCCCTCGCGTCCAACCCTTGGCTGATGGGGGCGGATTTTCCGGTCCCCCACCTCGGATTGGCCGACAGCCACTTCTAGTCGGCTGATCACCTTCTTGATGCCGTCCCTCCTTCGGTTCATTGCCGTGGCGCAGGAATATTGACCTGCTGTCCATCGTCTACGCCTTTCGGCCTCGACTAAGGCACCGGCTAACCCTGGGCGGATTTACCTTCCCCAGGAAACCTTAGGCTTTCGGCGGACAGGATTCTCACCTGTCTTATCGTTACTCATTCCGGCATAATCACCACCAGGCCCCACCACCGCTCCTTACGGTACGGCTTGTATCTGACCTGGTGCGCTCTCCTACCACACATGTTGCCCGCAGGCTTCATGTATCTATTGCTTCGGTGCTGTACTTACTCCCGTTCATTATCGGCGCAGATCTGCTCGACCAGTAAGCTGTTACGCACTTTTTAAATGGTGGCTGCTTCTAAGCCAACATCCTGGTTGTCACAGCAAATCAACTTCCTTAGTGACTAAGTACTACTTCGGGACCTTAGCAGGTAGTCTGGGTTGTTTCCCTCTCGACGGTGAAGCTTATCCCTCACCGACTGACTCCTGAGATAGTCGCATCCGTATTCGGAGTTTGGTTCGGCAGAGTAACCGGTGAGGGTCCTCCAACCAATTCAGTCTCTCTACCCCGGATGCGTAGTGGCTCAAGGCTAGCCCTAAAGCTATTTCGGAGAGAACGAGCTATCTCCACGTTTGATTGCACTTTCAGCCCTCCCCACAAGTCATCCCCTCGGTTTTCAACCCAAGTGGGTTCGGTCCTCCACGCAGTATAACCCGCGCTTCAACCTGCTCATGGGTAGATCACGTGGTTTCGCGTCTACCGCCAACGACCAATTGTCGCCCTGTTCAGACTCGGTTTCCCTATGGCTTCGGCCCGAAGAGCCTTAACCAAGCCGCAGACGGTAACTCGCCGGATCATTATGCAAAAGGCACGCCGTCACGCAAAATACGCGCTCCGACAGCTTGTAAGCACATGGTTTCAGGTTCACATACCTCCCCTCGACGGGGTTCTTCTCATCTTTCAGTCGCCCTACTGAGTTTGCTATCGGTCATCAGAGAGTATTTAGCCTTACGGAATGGTCTCCGTGGATTCAGTCGAGGTTTCACGTGACTCGACTTACTCAGGTTTCCTTCGGGAGGTCGTCTGACTTTCAC
>DATDFQ010000047.1 GCA_036522515.1 Bacteroidota bacterium | reverse complement strand
GGGCATCCGTCTTCTCCATGGGTCGTACAGCAACGCAGCTTGGCCGCCACAGGCTTCTCAGATCGTATGGGAGATGAATCAGGTCCTCCACGTCGCCGACAATACTACGAACGACACCTATTCCAAACCCTCGATAGCTCTTGATGCGACCGGGAAGCTCCATCTTGCGTGGCAATACCGCAATCCATCGGGTGGAAGCATCCAGGAACAAACGCGGGATGTCTTCACATCCGCCGTCACCTTCTCGACGGTATCATTTTCTTCGTGCGGGAGCGCGGCACCCTCCTCTCCGTCTCTCAGCGATTTCCGGTACACCGCCACGAAGCCTGACGACATGGCGCTGACCTGGTCGGCCTCGAATGGGATTGTGTGCGCACAACTCGTGCGAGGGACCTGGTCCGCGCCGTATCTGATCGCTCCCACTGGCAGTGGGGTTAACATGGAAAGTACGCTCGACCCGTACGATACAACTCGAACGATCGAGTATGTGGGATCACTGGCATCGCCATATATTATTGCCACGATGGCGATCCCCCCGCCACAACCGCCACCGAAAACGATGCTACTATTTCCTCCGAATTTGTCGACCGGGATCTCGCCGGGAATTCCCCTACTCTGGGATTGTGCGTTTGCCGCCTCGACGTACAAACTTCATATTGACGACGGTGCGGGATTCATTCGGGACTTCCCCGGCATTTCACAAACTTCTTTTGTGGTTCCGGGTTTGAGATACTTGACAACATATTATTGGCGGGTGCAGGCAGTAAACTCAAACGGTGCGGGGGTGTGGTCGGACACCCGGACGTTCAAAACGCAGGCATCGCCTTTACCTCCTGGAAGCCGGAGTGGCCATTCCAGTGACCCAAGCCAGCCGGATGGTGGAATAAATGAAAATATTATTCCGAAGAGGTTTGAGTTGGGCGAAGGCCATCCGAATCCGTTCAACCCACAAACCACGATCAACTATGAGATTGCCCGAGAAGGGCATGTGGCGCTTGCTGTGTACGATCCCGCGGGAAGAGAAGTCGCACGTCTCGTGGATGAGGATCAGGGGGCTGGTTCTTACCAGAGGACGTGGGATGCCGGTGCCCGGGCGAGCGGAATATACTTCATGAGAATTGTTGTCAGTGATCGATCGGGGAAAGAGCTCTTTAGGGCGAGCAGGAAGGTCATCCTGATCAGATAGGGTTCCCTTTTGGTTGCGGCGCGGAGCGCCGCCATATGCGTTCGCACGCAGAGCGTGGGAACGAGAGAAAAGAACGCAGCCCAAAGGCTGCGGCTACCAAGCCCGAGGCATCGGATCTCGGCCAGCACCACGTGCCCGCATGGTTTGAATTTCAGTTGAATTTTGTGCATTTTGAACTATTCACTGATCAAAAACCATGCTTCTTCTTATCCCCGCGATAGAAATCAGGAACGGTAAGTGCGTCCGGAGGGTCGTTGGAATGGACGGCTCGATCAGCTCGGACGACCCCGTAGAGATCGCGAAACTCTGGCGGAAGGAAAATGCCAAGGCCCTCCACGTCACCGATATCGACGGCGCAATCGGCGGACGGCTGGTGAACTTCAACGCAATCGCGCAGATGGTGAAGAGCGTAGATATCCCCGTCTCGGTCGGCGGCGGCATGCGGACGTTCGACGAAGTCAAGAAGGCCCTCGACGGCGGAGCCTACCGCGTCGTGATCGGGACGATGCTCATCGAAAACCCGGACGAGGCGAAGCTCATCATCGAAAAATTCGGGCCGAGCAAAGTGATCCTCGGTATCGACGCCCAGAGCGGAATCGTTCAGACCAAGGGATGGAACGCAAGCTCCGGACTGACCGCGATGACAGTCGCGCTCAACGCAAAACAGATCGGATTCCGGCGGATTGTCTACCGGGATATCCTTGTCGAGGGCGAAAAGCGCGAACCCCATCTCACCGCGCTCAGAGACCTTGCCGAAAAAACCGGGATGCGCGTCACCGCGTCGGGCGGCATTTCAAATTTGCAGGACCTGCTCCGCCTTCAGGAGCTCGAGCCGTATGGAGTCGATTCGGTGATCGTCGGCCGCGCATTGTATGAGAATAGTTTTGCGTGCCAGGCGTTGTGGCGCTTCTGCGAAGCGGGAAATTTTCCTTACACAGCGAAGGTCTGAACGGAAACGATATGCCTGACGTCCTTATTCTGATTGGAAGCAAGAGCGACCAGGAGGTCATGCGCATCTCCTCCGATTACCTTACGAAGTTCGGAATCACGTTTGAGACCAAGATCTCATCAGCGCACCGGCAGCCGGAGGAGACGGCGGCGCGTGTGAGAAAAGCGGAGGAAGACGGAGTGAAGGTGATCATTGCCGCTGCCGGGATGGCCGCGCACCTGCCGGGATTCTGCGCATCCCTGACGACGCTTCCCGTGATCGGCGTTCCTCTCGCGGGATCGGAACTGCACGGCGTCGACGCTCTCTATAGTATCGTGCAGATGCCTTCGGGAATTCCGGTCGCGACAGTCGCGATCGGCGCCGCGGGGGCAAAGAATGCCGCCGTCCTTGCGGCAGAGATCCTTGCGCTTTCGAACAAAGCCCTCAAGAAGCGTCTTCTCGACTTCCGCAAGAACAATTCCGCATTCTGATCCCCCCGCATGAAGATCACGATCATCGGTCATTTGTGCCTCGACGTAATCAGGCATCCGGACGGGAGCGAGACCCAGAGCTACGGGGGAATCTTCTTTTCAGTCGCAACTCTTGCCAACCTCCTGGGACCGAAGGACTCCATCAAGCCGGTCTTCGGAGTCGGCAAGAATGATTACACCGCGTTCATCGATCGATTGAAGCTGTATCCCAATGTGGACCCCTCCGGCATCTTCGCTTTCAACGGGCCGACCAACCAGGTCAGTCTCATCTACGAAACCGAATCGAAGCGGACCGAATGCTCCCGCCACATCTCCGAGCCGATCCCGTTCAGGCGGATCAAGCCGCACCTCGACGCGGATCTGATCCTGGTGAACATGATTTCCGGATTCGATATCACGCTCGAGACGCTCGACGAGATCCGGATGGAAGCCCGCGAGGCCGGCATCCCGGTCTATCTCGACGTCCACAGCCTCACGCTCGGGATCAAGGAAGACTTCACGCGCTTTCACCGCCCGGTTGAGTTGTGGCGGCGCTGGCTCTTCATGATTCACACCGCCCAGATGAACGAGGAAGAAGCCGGAATCATCACCCCGGACAAACTCGGCGAACCCGCCCTCGCCAATCACACACTCGCTCTCAATACCGGCGCGCTTCTGATCACGCGGGGCGAACGCGGATGCACCGCATTTATCGATGAGCACAAGCATGTGCACCGGACGGACATCCCCGGGATAAAAATCGAAGGATCGCCCGACCCGACGGGGTGCGGCGATGTGTTCGGGGCCGCCTATTGCGCGCACTACGTGAAAACGAAGGAAGTTCTTAATTCAGCAATCTTTGCGAACAAAGTTGCAGCCCTCAACGCCGGGCTCACCGGCTCGGAGGATATCGATAAACTGTCGTCCTTCCGGCTGGTGGAATCGGCCGCCGAACAGGCGGCGCAATGAATATCGCTCTCCTCGGATACGGCAAGATGGGCCGGGAAATCGAACGCCTTGCCCGCGAACGGAAGATCACGGTTAAGAAGATCTTCGATGTGGCCGAGAATCCGGACGGTAAGGGGCTCACGAAGCAATCCCTCAAAGGCGTGGATGTCTGCATTGACTTTTCCACCCCCGATGCAGCGCTGACCAATATCAAAGCGGTTGCCGACTGCGGCGTGAATATCGTCGTCGGGACCACGGGGTGGTACGGCAAGCTGAAGCAGGTCGAGGCGCTGGTCCGCGCAAAGAAGATCGGCCTGTTGTATTCGCCGAACTTCTCAATCGGCATGAATGTGTTTATCGGGTTGGTTGTTGAGGCCTCGGCGAGATTCGACAAGATCAAGGAGTACGACGTTGCAATCGCCGAAACCCACCACAAGGGAAAGGTCGATAGCCCGAGCGGCACCGCTCTCATCATCGGCGAGGCAATTCTTTCGCAGATCAACCGGAAGAAGAAATTGCTTCTCGAGACATCCCACGATCAAATTCCCAAAGAAAGCCTCCACGTCACTTCGACGCGGGTGGGATCGGTCGTCGGAACGCACGAGGTGCTCTTCGATTCCGAGGCGGATTCCATCGAGCTTGTGCACACCGCGAAAAACAGGAGCGGCTTCGCGCTCGGCGCGCTCGTCGGCGCGGAGTGGCTGAAGGGCAAGAAGGGCTGCTTTACGATGAGAGACGTCATCAACTCACTTTGACATGAAGAAGAAACTCTTATTTCGCGGAACTGGCACGGCGCTCGTCACTCCCTTCACGGCGAAGGGGGAGATCGACGAGAAGGCCCTGCGGAAACTTGTCGACTTCCAGATCGCGAACGGCGTCGAGGCGATTCTCCCCTCCGGAACGACGGGAGAGAGCGCGACACTCACGGACGACGAGCAGGCGCGCGTCATCGGGATCGTAGCCGAGCAGGCGAGGAAGCGGGCAAAGATCATTGCGGGCGCCGGCGCAAATTCGACCGCCAAGGCGATTGCGCTTTCACGGAATGCAATGAAGGCGGGCGCCGACGCGATTCTTTCTGTCGGCCCCTACTATAATAAGCCGACACAGGAAGGCTATTTCCGGCATTATCTCGCCATAGCGGAAGCGGTGGACGCAGAGATCGTCGTTTACAACGTCCCGGGTCGCACTGCGAGCAACATCGAAGCGGAGACCACGCTCCGGATGGCCGAAGAGATTCCGGGCATCGCAGGGGTCAAGGAAGCGTCGGGCAACTTCACACAGATCATGGAGATTCTCCGCCACCGCCCGAAGGGGTTCGGCGTCTGGTCGGGCGACGACTCGATCACGCTCCCCCTCACCGCGCTCGGCGCCGACGGCGTCGTGTCGGTCGTCTCGAATGTGGTCCCGAAATTGTTTTCGGAAATGGTCCGCCTTTGCCTGAAAGGGAAATTCGAACGGGCGGCGGAGATCCATTACAAGCTCCTCCCACTGATGAACTTCGATTTTGTGGAATCGAATCCGATTCCGGTGAAAGCGGCGCTCGCCGCCATGGGATTTATCAAGGAGGTGTACCGGTTGCCGATGGTCGAATTGAGTGTGAAGCACCGGCCGGGGCTTAAGAAGATTCTGGATGATCTCAAACTGCTGGACTGAGATGCCGCTCAAAGAAACCATCGAACGATTGTTTGAACTACCGCCCGAGCAGATCGAGAAGGGCGAGCGCGCGAATGTGATCCAGGCGGTGGGAGAGCTCAAAGAGATGTTGAACCTGGGCAAAGCCCGTGCGGCCGAAGTCTCAGCAGGAAGCTGGCGTGTGAACACCTGGGTTAAAAAGGGGATCCTGCTCGCGTTTCGTGTGGGGCAAATCGCGGAGATTCCTTCGGAAAGTGGATTCACGTTCCTCGATAAGGAGACCCTCGGTTTAAAGCGGTTCAATGGAGCTGGGGGCGTGCGGATCGTTCCGGGAGGAAGTTCGGTCCGTGACGGATCGTTCATCGGGGCAGGGGTTGTCATCATGCCTCCGTCGTATGTCAACATCGGCGCTTACGTCGACGAACAGACAATGATCGACTCGCACGCGCTTGTCGGCTCGTGCGCACAGGTCGGGAAACGGGTTCATCTGAGCGCAGCTTCACAATTGGGCGGAGTGCTCGAACCGGTCGGCTCGATGCCCGTCGTCGTCGAAGACGACGTCTTTATCGGCGGAAACTGCGGTATTTATGAAGGGACGATTGTCGGTCGCGGCGCGGTGATTGCCGCGGGGGTCATCCTCACCGGCTCGACTCCCGTGTACGACCTGATCAACCAGACGGTGCTCAGGAAATCGGCCTCCCAGCCGTTAATCATCCCCGAGAGGGCCGTGGTCATCGCCGGCAACCGCCACATCCATCAACCATTCGCAAAAGAACATCACCTGTCGGTCTACGCCCCGATCATCCTCAAGTACCGGGACGAAAAGACCGACGCGGCAACGGTTCTCGAAGAAAGCCTCCGGTGAAGGCAGGCACGAAGCGCGTTCTTATCACCGGCAGCAACGGCCTGCTGGGACAGAAGGTCGTCGAGATCCTCTCCCGTTCCAACAATTACAACCTGCTTCTCACCTCGCGACAGGAGCACTCCGTTTTCCAGGACGAGTTGCTCACCTATCGCCGGCTCGACGCGAGCGACCGGCCCGAAGTGCGCAAGGTTCTGGACGAATTCGAGCCCGAGGTCATCATCAATACGGCCGCGATGACGAACGTCGATCAATGCGAGACCGACCGCGAAGCCGCCTGGCGGGCCAACGTCGTCAGCGTGGAAAACCTTGTGAATTCCGCAAAGCTTGTCGGCTCCCATCTGATCCACATCTCCACCGATTACGTGTTTGACGGACAGAACGGCCCCTACATCGAGCTGGACCGCCCGAACCCGGTCAGTTATTACGGCAGGACGAAGCTCGCGAGCGAGAACATCATTCGCACGAGCGGGATACCGAGCACGATCATCAGGACGATGATCCTCTACGGGTCGGGATACAACGTGAAGGTGAATTTCGCGCTCTGGGTGTTGAAGAACCTGATCGACGGGAAACCGATCCGGGTGGTCGACGATCAGATCGGAAATCCGACGCTCGCGGACGATCTTGCGTTCGCGATCATCAAGGTGATGGAGCTCGAGAGATCGGGGCTCTACCACATCTCCGGCTCCGACCTGGTCAGCCGCTACGATTTCGCGCTCACCCTCGCGGAGGTATTTGAGTTCAACAAGAAACTGATCACCCCCGTAAAATCCTCCGCGTTGAAGCAGGCGGCCACCCGCCCGATGAAGTCCGGGTTCATCACGCTCAAGGCGCAGACCGATCTCGATGTCAAGATGTCGGGGATGCGTCACGGCCTGACCGTGGTGAAGAACGAATTAGCGGCTCACGCCGCAGAATCCACCAGCGGGAGCAAGTGATAATAGCTCGTTCCCACGCTCTGCGTGGGAACGCATACCGCGGCGCTCTGCGCCGCAACGGGGGGGGACTTGGAAATATGAACCACAACATTCACGAATTGGCCCATGCTTGATATAAAGTTCATCCGCGAGCACCCGGACCTGGTAAAAGAAGGCATCCGGAAGAAAGGGGAAACAGATAACGTCGACGAGCTCCTCGCGGCCGATACGCAGCTTCGCGGTTTGCTCCAGAAGGGAGAGGCGCTCAAGAGCCGCCGGAATGTCGTCTCGGAGGAAATCGGCAAACTAAAGCGCGACAAGAAGGACGCGTCGTCCCCCATCGCAGAAATGGAAACCGTCAAGAGCCAGATCAAGGCGATCGACGACGAACTGAAGCACGTGGAGGAAACGGTGAACCGATTACTCCTCCTCCTTCCGAATATTCCCCATCCCTCGGTGCCGGTCGGGACGAAACCCTCCGACAACCAGGAGATCGCGAAGTGGGGTGAGCCGCCGGTGATCGATTTCAAGCCGCTCTCGCACTGGGAGCTGATCGACAAACTCAAGATCATCGATTTCGACCGCGGTTCGAGAATCGCAGGCGCCGGATTCCCTGTGTATACGGGACAGGGCGCAAAGCTGCAGCGCGCGCTGATCAATTTCTTCCTCGACGAAGCCGTCTCGCGGGGGTACCGTGAACTTCAGCCGCCTCTGATGGTAAACGCGGCGAGCGCGACGGGGACGGGACAGCTTCCCGACAAGGAAGACCTGATGTATACGGTCCCGAAAGACGAACTCTACCTTGTCCCCACCGCCGAGGTCCCCGTGACGAACTTCCACCGGGATGAGCTCCTCGCCGAACAGGACCTTCCTCTCAAATATTGCGCGTACACTCCTTGCTTCCGGCGTGAAGCGGGTTCGTATGGAAAGGATGTGCGGGGGCTGAACAGGCTTCACCAGTTCGATAAGGTGGAGCTCGTGAAATTCGTGCATCCCGGGGTGTCGTACAACGAGCTCGAAGATCTGCGCGCAGACGGCGAACAGCTGCTGCAAAAACTCGGGCTCCACTACCGCGTGCTGTTGATGTGCACCGGAGACATGGGTTTCACGCAGTCGAAGAAATACGATCTTGAAGTCTGGTCGATCGGCCAGGCGCGCTGGCTCGAAGTTTCATCGATCAGCAACTTCGAAGCGTTCCAGGCGAGGCGGATCAATGCGAGGTTCCGGCCGAGAGGGGGAGGGAAGCCTGAGTTCGTTCACACGCTCAACGGATCCGGGCTCGCGCTCCCGCGCGTGGTCGCGGCGCTGCTGGAGAATTACCAGACTCCGGAGGGGAAGGTTCTCGTTCCGAAGGTTCTCCACAAGTATACCGGATTCGAAGTTATAGGGTAATGGTTTGGTAGTCGCGACCTTCGGGTCGCGACTACCGCAGCCTGAAGGCTGCGGCTACCGATAACACGATCTGTCCATGTGAATTTCCGGCGCGGAGCGTGGAAACGAGCGAGAAAATGACACGCGACCTAAAGGTCGCGCCTACCGATTCCTCTACAGGGTAGATCCCCCTCCATTTCATTTATCCCCGTTGTTTTGTATCTTTTAAGATAGCCCTTGCTCCTCCCGGGGCCACAATCTGCTCAAAAGCACGTACCATAGCGTATAAGCCATGAAGCCCCTCCTTCGCCTGCTGCCATATCTGCGCCGGTACCGGAGCACCGTTCTCTGGGGACTCCTCACTGTGGTGATGAGCAACCTCTTCACGGTCTTCCAGCCGCGGCTTGTCGGCCTTGCGATCGACAAGCTCAAGACAGGCCTGGAGACAAATCAGATCGATGAAAACGGGCTGCTGGTCTATGCCGGCTGGGTGGTTGCGCTTTCGCTCACTGCCGGGTTCTTCACGTTCCTAACGCGCCAAACCATCATCGTCGTCTCGCGCCACGTGGAATTCGACCTGCGGAACGACTTCCTCTCCCATATTCAGAAGCTGCCGCTCTCCTATTTCCAGAACACGCCGACCGGCGACCTGATGGCGCACGCGACGAACGACATCAGCGCGGTGCGGAACGCGCTGGGACCGGGGATCATGTACCCCACCGACACGCTCATGACGTTCACGATGGCCCTGGCCATGATGCTCTGGGCCGATTGGCAGCTGACGCTCATGGCGCTGATCCCTCTCCCCCTGGTCAGCTATGCGGTCTACCGGCTCGGGAAGCTGATCCATGTGAAATTCGAAGACCGGCAGGAACAGTTCTCGCTCCTCACGCAGAGGGCACAGGAGAATCTTTCGGGAATCCGGATCGTGAAAGCCTACGTTCGCGAGGCGTATGAGATCGCACGGTTCCGCACGCTTAGCTTCGATTATCTCAAGAAAAACCTTGTCCTCGCCCGCATCCAATCGGTGATGTGGCCCCTCATGTTCATGCTTGTGGGCTGCTCACTTGTCATCACCATCTATTTCGGCGGGAAGCAGGTCATCGACGGGACGATTACGATCGGAACTCTCACGGCCTTTCTCGGATATCTCAGCCTGCTGATATGGCCGATGATCGCCTTCGGTTGGGTGACGAACATCCTCCAGCAGGGAGCCGCATCGATGGCGCGCCTCGGCAAGATTTACGACGCCGTTCCGGATATCCGCGACACGGCCGACACAAACTCCTCCGTCCGATCGATCGAAGGAACGATCGAGTTCCGGAACGTTTCCTTCACGCACAAGAACGCCGCCACCCCGGCTTTGGGCGACATCAACCTGCGCATCCCCAAAGGGACGACGCTTGCCGTCGTCGGTTATACCGGCTCCGGAAAGTCGACGCTCGTCAACCTGATTCCACGGTTATATGATGTGACGGAAGGGACCGTGCTCATCGACGGAGTGGATGTCAGGAAGATTCCCCTCGAGGTCCTCCGGAACAACATCGGATACGTCCAGCAGGAGACGTTTCTCTTTTCCGACAGTGTTCTGGAGAATATTTCCTACGGCGTGGATAACGGAACGGTCGAGCATGTCGCGGGCGCCGCAGAAATCGCACAGATTGCGAACGAGATCAGGGATTTCCCCAAGGGGTTCGAGACGATGATCGGCGAGCGCGGGATCACGCTCTCCGGCGGACAGAAGCAACGGACGAGCATCGCCCGTGCGATCATCCGCGATCCCAGGATCCTCATCCTTGACGATGCTCTTTCGTCGGTCGACACGTATACGGAGGAGGAAATTCTCCGGAAACTGCGGACAGTGATGAAGGACCGCACCAGCATCATCATCAGCCACCGCATCTCGACCGTGAAGGGGGCTGACCATATCGTCGTCCTGGATGGGGGGCGCATTGTCGAGGACGGCACGCATGATACGCTCGTGGCGCGGGGCGGAATTTACGCGGACCTGTATGAAAAGCAGAAGCTGGAAGAGGAGTTGGAAAAGTTGTGAGGAAACAGAACGCACATTCTGGTCATATGGATTTCCGGCGCGGAGCGCCGGGATATGCGTTCCCACGCAGAGCGTGGGAACGAGAAAAGAATTAAAAGGCGATGCAGGAAGAAGAAATACTAGGTAAAGCATACGACAGCCGCTTGATGAAGCGGATGCTGAGCTACCTGAAGCCGTACAAGAAACAGGTGGTGGTGGGCATCGTGCTGAGCATCGCCGTCTCCGGGCTGGAAGCGGTGCGCCCGTGGTTCACCAAGCACGCGGTGGACGTCAATATCAAAGAACACGACGGGCACGGCCTGTTGATGACGGCGCTCATGTTCCTGGGCGTCCTTCTTACCCGCGCGTTCGTGCAGTACGCCAACGCCTACCTCACGCAATGGATCGGCCAGAAGACGATCCTCGATCTGCGGATGCAGCTCTACGAACACCTGCAGAAACTGGGATTGCGATTCTTCGACCGCAACCCGATCGGAAGGCTGATCACCCGCGTGACGAACGACATCGAGGTCCTGAACGAAATGTTCTCCTCGGGCATCGTCATGGTCTTCAGCGACGTCTTCCTCATCCTCGGGATTCTCTATTTCATGTTCACGATGAGCTGGCAGCTGGCGCTCGTTTCGCTGAGCGTCCTCCCCCTCCTCTTCTACGGAACGTTCCTCTTCCGGAAAAAGGCCCGCGAAGCCTACCGCGAGGTGCGCATACAGCTTGCGCGCATCAACACGTTCATGCAGGAACACATCACCGGGATGATCGTCGATCAGATTTTCAACCGCGAGAAGAAATCGTACGAAAAGTTTTCGTCCATCAACGCGCTCCACCGCGACGCGAACATCAAGTCGATTTTCTACTACGCGCTCTTCTACCCCGGCGTGGAGCTGATCGGCGCCCTTGCCGTGGGGTTGATCCTCTGGTACGCCGGCCTTGACGCGCTCAAAGGGGGCATCACGATCGGCACGATCATGGCGTTTCTTCAGTTCAACGAGATGTTCTGGCGGCCCATCCGCGACCTGTCCGAGAAATACAACATCATGCAGACCGCGATGGCGTCGTCCGAGCGGGTGTTCAAGCTGCTCGACGACCACACCTATATCCCCGATCCCGTCGCACCCGTGCCGATGAGTAATGTCCGGGGAGAGATCGAGTTTCGGAACGTCTGGTTCGCGTATCTCGACGAAGACTGGGTCCTGAAGGACGTCTCATTCAAGATCAGCCCCGGAGAGACCGCCGCGTTCGTCGGGCATACCGGCGCCGGAAAAACGAGCATCATCAGCCTCCTGAGCCGTTTCTATGAATTTCAGAAGGGCGAGATCCTCATCGACGGCATCGACATACGCACCATCGCGAAAGAGGACGTCCGAAGGCATATGGCTGTCGTCCTGCAGGACGTCTTTCTCTTCTCGGGAGACATCAAGTCGAACATCAATCTGGGGAACGACTCCATTACGATCGACAATATCCGGGATGCCGCCGGTGTCGTAGGGGCCGACCGTTTCATCGAAGCCCTCCCCCGCACGTACGACGAAGAAGTGAAGGAGCGGGGAGCCACGCTTTCCGTCGGACAGAAACAGCTGATCTCGTTCGCCCGCGCGCTCGCCTTCAACCCGAAGATCCTCATCCTGGATGAAGCGACGTCGAGCATCGATACCGAAAGCGAGATCTTGATCCAGCAGGCGATTCGAAAACTTCTCCACGGAAGGACCTCGATCGTGGTCGCGCACCGGCTTTCCACGATCCAGCGCGCGAATAAGATCATCGTGCTTCACAAAGGCGAGATCCGGGAGATGGGATCGCACCAGGAACTGCTGGCGCTCGAGGGCATCTATTACAAACTCTACCGGCTCCAGTACAAGGAGCAGGAGCGTCAGGCACTCGTCGACGGAAAGGTCTAGGTTGCGCTCCCCGATGACTTCACGGGATCGCCGAATAGCGGCTGCGCCGGTGAAACGCACGGGTCTTCTCTCTCTGTTTGCCCTCCTCTTCCCACTCACACTCGCCGTCGCTCCGGCGCCGGCCTTCGCGCGGCAGGATCTCGCGACGGAGGACCGGAGATGGGTGGAATTCACGACCGAATCCGGATTGCCATCGAACCATGTCTATTTTGTCCTCGAGACCAAAGACGGCACGGCCTGGGCCGGCACTTCATTGGGCCTTGCCTGGTATGACGGCTACCGGTGGTGCGCCGCCGATACACCCGTTGCGCTTCGGGGCGAGCGCGTCTGGTCGATGGATCTCTACTCACGGGATTCGTTGCTCGTCAATGCCGGAGGGGGTCTCTATGCCGGCAACAGGTTCGGATTCCACCCTTCCATCGCGGTTGGGAGCACGAGTGCGACCGAATTCTCCGACAACACCCTCCTGCTCTGCATCAAGAGCTCCATCTATACCTGTACCGGGGGGCGCATCTCGCCATTGGCGGCCGATTCGGAGCTCACAAAAGGGAAGACCTATGGAGTCATGGGGTCGGATGCCGGCAGGGTGTATGCCATGCTCCGGAGCGGTTTGTATCGATGGGATACCACGCGGTGGACCCAGGTTATTCCCGCAACTTCCGGCAGACTGCGCTTGAAGGTGGTCGAGGAGAATGGGAAGGGGACACTCCTGGCACTTATTCTGACGCCTGTCGCACAGCGCGGCCTGATCGAAATCCGGGACAACAAGATTTCAGTATTGCGGCATTGGACATCGGGCGACTACGTCACGTCCGCGGACCTCGGGCCAAACGACGAAGTGGTTTTTTCGAGTGAATCTGGCAAGCTGGAACTGATCGAGGGGGGAGTAACAAAGGTGGTCCCTCCGCCACCCTCCGGCTTTCGCAACATAGAAGCCGTCCGGCTCAGGCCGAACGGGGATATTTGGGTCTCTACGA
Organism: Bacteroidota bacterium; assembly: GCA_036522515.1. Taxonomy (NCBI): domain Bacteria; kingdom Pseudomonadati; phylum Bacteroidota; species Bacteroidota bacterium. The sequence goes on along the minus strand of DATDFQ010000047.1, from coordinate 16,347 downwards.
CGACCGGCTTGTACTTGTATATGAGGGTGCCGCCACGGTGGTCGTACCTGCCCCAGGATTCGCTGGGGATTCGAAATAGAATCCACGAAATGGTCCGCTCGAAAGACGGAAGCCTCTGGACTGCCACGGCCGGCGGGCTTGTTATCTTCCGAAATGACGGGAGAAGAGACTTCGTCGGCCAGATCGACGATGAAGCCCTCAACGAGGTGACCGGAATTGCTGAGGATGACGACGGGAAGATCTGGATTTCGAGCGGCGCATCCTTCGACGGAACCTATTGCTTCGACGGAAGCCGGTGGAAACATTATGCCGTGAGCGACGATCCGGAAGGGGTGCAGTTTCATAAGATCAGGAAGGACCGCCAGGGACGGCTCTGGTTTCTCGGGCTGGGGAAGAATACTCCGCTCCAGGGTGCGAAGGAACCCGGTGCATTCGTTTATGAGAGAGGCGTGTTCACACAGTGGGCGAAGGAGAAGGGGCTCACCGGAATCAACGTTTATTCGTTCGCCGAAAGCCCGGACGGCTCACTCTACTTCGGCAGCACCATGAACGTGGCCCGCTGGACGCGCGGCACGTGGCAGTATTTGACGAACAAAAGCGGATTGCCCGGCGGCGGCTTCACGCTCGCCATCGATTCCGGCAATGCGCTCTGGATCGGCGACAGAAATACCGGCTTGACCAGATTCACAAGTGACGGAAAGTTCTCCCGTTTCACGGTCGAAGACGGCCTGGTTAATGACGCGGTCTGGGAGGTCAAAGTCGGCCCCGGCGGAAAAATCTGGTTCAGCACAGATGACGGCCTTGGGTGTTACGACCACGGCACATGGTCGTCCTATACGTCGCGTTCCGGATTGACTGACGGGCATATATGGCCCGTCCTCCCGCTTGAAGACCGGGTGTACGTCGGAACCCGGACGAAGGGAGTAGCGGTCCTCAACCTGAATAATACCAAACAGCCCTTTCCACGGATTTACCTTGAGAAGCCGATCGTCGAGGGGAACTCCGCCTACATCCGGTGGAGCGCATTGATGCCCTGGAATGAAATACCTCCCAAAGAAATTCTGACCCGTTACCGGATCGGGCCGGACAAATGGTCCCCCTGGTCCACCGCGCGCCAGGCTACCTATGACAAGCTGGATGGCGCGCAATACGCGTTCGAGGTTCAGGCGCAGAACCTGTTCGGCAACTTCGACCCGGCGGGGACCCTGGCGACGTTCAGGATTCCGCCCCCACTCTACGGCCGTCCGGAATTTCTTGTGCCCGTAACCGGGTCCATGTTTCTCTCTCTCGTCTTCGGGGCTCTCTATCTGCAACGGAAGAGGAAGCACGCCGCGGCGCTCCGCTCGAGCGAAGCGAAGTTCCGGAGACTGACCGAAGCCACGTTTGAGGGGATCCTGATTCACGACAACGGCCACATCCTCGATGCGAATCAAAGCATCCTGAAAATGTTCGGATACGAGTACGGCGAATTTGTGGGAAAGCAGACCGATTCCTTCCTCACTCCCGAATCACTCGAGGTGGCCCGGGAAAGCCTCCTCGCCGATTCGGGGAAGATTTACGAGGCGACCGGGATCAAGCGCGACGGCTCCCGCATCGACCTCGAAGTGATGGGGAAGACCATCCCGTACGACAATAGCTGGGCGAGCGTGACGGCGGTGCGCGACGTCACCGAGCGGAAGCTGGCCGAGCAAAAACTTATCAACTACCAGTCGCAACTCCGCTCCCTCGCCGTGGATCTCGAATCCACCGAGGAACGGGAACGCCGCCGCATGGCGACCTATCTTCACGACTATATCGGTCAGACCCTGGCCCTCTGCAAGATCAAGCTCGGTTCTTTGCCTGCTCCCTCCCTCACCGAGCCGCAGCTTTCGCATCTGCAGGAGATCAGGACGCTCCTGGAACAGATGATCCTCGACACACAATCGCTGACCTTCGAACTGAGCCCCCCCGTGCTCTACGAGCTCGGGTTCGAGGAGGCGATCGAGTGGCTCACCGAACAGATTGAGGAACGGCACGGCCTCTCCGTTTCGTACGAGAACGACGACGAACCGAAGCCGCTGCGCGAAGAGGTCAAAATTCTTCTTTTCCATGCGGTGCGCGAGTTGCTCGTCAACGTGGTCAAGCACGCCCAATCCAATTGCGCCGGGGTGGTGTTGAAACGGACGTCAGAGGCGGTCGTCGTCATCGTGGATGACGACGGGATCGGATTTACCGAGCGGACCGGAGATCATGCGCACGGCTCCCCCCGCCCGCCCGGTTCCAAGCAAGCTCGCCCGGGCGGCGGCTTCGGACTCTTCAACATCCGCGAACGGATCACACAGATTGGCGGACGGATCGATATCTCCCCTCGACCCGGCGGCGGCACGAGGGTGACACTCAGCATCCCGCTCCACATCGGCATGGAATCCGGGGAATGAGGGATCGATGAGAACCCGCATACTGCTCGTAGACGATCACAAAATCCTCCGCGAAGGCCTGCGCGTCATTCTGGAGAAGAGAGACGACGTCGTGGTGGTCGCCGAGGCCGATAACGGCAATAGCGCGGTCGCGCTGGCGGCGCAGCTCCGTCCCGACATCGTGATCATGGATATCATCATGCCGGATATGAACGGCATCGATGCCACATCTCAGATCGTCGGAGAAGTGTCCGGAATCAAAATCATCGCTCTCTCGATGCATTCAGATAAGCGATACGTCCTGAGGATGTTGAAGGCCGGCGCCCACGGATACCTGAGGAAGGATTGCGCCTCGGAGGAGCTTGCCGATGCGATTGAGACGGTGTTATCGGATCGCATCTATATCAGCCCGCAGCTCCGGGGTTTTGCGGTCACCGGCGCAGTCCAGAGATCGATCCTCGTCGATTCGCTTACCACCTCCATACTCTCCCCGAAGGAACGCGAAGTCCTGCAACTTCTCGCCGAAGGCAAGACCACCAAGCAGATGGCGATCCAGCTCAAGGTCGTGGAAAAAACGATCGAGAAACACCGCCAGCGGATCGTCGAAAAACTCGACATTCACAGTATTGCCGAGCTTACCAAGTACGCCATCCGCGAGGGAATAACCTCGGCGGAACGCTAATTTTTTTGAATCAACCCCCTGGAATGGGCCCTTTTCGGAGGGAAGGTAGGGAAACTCCCCATTGTGGAACGGCTTCAGGAATGCTACCTTTCACTGGGGCGAGTATCTTTATTGGCCCCTTTTTTTATATACTCGCCAACGATTTTCAAGCTTGCAAGCCGATTCCGGGGAGGAGAATCGGCTTCCTGTTTTTCAGAGCTTCCTCCCATGCTCCCCGGATTCACCGCCCTCAAACTCCCCCGGCCCCCTCTGCGCTCACGTGGAACATTCCCACCGAATGGGTCGTTGAACAGGTGTGCTTCAGGAATTCCACTCTCTAGAAGGAAAGGTATTCGCATGAAAGGATTTCTGTTTATCCTCGCCGTCACAATCACGGTCACTCTCTCTCCCCTGCACGCGCAGGGCAAACGGGTCACAGCCGGGCCCCGCACCACCGTCGATCTGACCATTTACAACCAGAACCTTTCGCTCATCCGCGAAGAGAGATCGGTAGACATCCCGAACGGGCTTACCCGGCTCGTCATACCGGAGATCCCCGCGACGATCGACGGCACGTCGCTCCATTTTTCCAGCCTGACGGATCCCCTGGCGGTGAGAGTTCTGGAGCAGAATTATCAATACGATCTTGTGAACCAGGGAAAGCTTCTGGAAAAATACGTGGGGAAGGACGTCGAGTTTGTCAGGATGAACCAGGAGACGAAGAAGGAGTACACCGTGACCGGCAGGCTTCTCTCGACCGGTTATCAGTTCATCCCGCAGCAGGATTATTCAAATCCGAACTACGCCGGCTCGGGAGGGATGGTGGCGGAGATCGACGGAAAGATTGAAATCAGCCCCGCGGGGAGGCTCATACTTCCGAGCCTGCCGGAAGGGTTGATACTGAAACCGCAGCTCGAGTGGCTCGTCTCGAACACCCGGCCGGGCACGCACAACGTCGAGCTCAGCTACCTCGCCGGACAGCTCTCCTGGAACGCAAACTATGTCGCACTGCTGGACAAAAGCGACACGCGTCTTGATCTCACCGGTTGGGTCACGCTGACCAACAACTCCGGAACAACGTTCAAGGACGCGGGGCTCAAGCTCGTGGCCGGCGATATCAACCGGGTCCGCCAGGAAATGCAGGATTTCCGCGCGATGAAGTCGGTGAACACGCTCGACGCCGCCGAGCCCCAATTCAAGCAGTCGGAACTCTTCGAATACAAATTGTACACGCTCCAGCGGCGCACTGATCTCAAGACGAACGAGACGAAACAGCTCGACCTCGTCTCCGGACGCGATGTGGCCTCGAAAAAGGTCTTCATCTACGACGGTATCGCCGATCAGTGGCGCTACTGGGTGAACAACTCATCGTACCGGGGCCAGGGCAGCTTCGGCCAGCAATCGAACACGAAGGTCGGCGTCTTCATCACGCTCAGGAATGATGCGAAGTCCGGTCTGGGGATCCCCCTTCCGAAGGGAAAGGTGCGCGTCTACAAGCGCGATGCGGACGGGAAGGAGCAGTTTATCGGAGAGGATGAAATCGACCACACGCCCAAGGACGAGGAGCTGCGGCTCTATCTCGGCAACGCGTTCGATCTCGTCGGGGAACGCGCTCAGACAGATTTCAAATCGTTCGCGGACGGGCGGATCGTCGAAGAGACTGTCCAGATCAAAGTTCGGAACCATAAGGGCTCCGCCCAGGAGGTCCAGGTGTACGAGCACCCCTGGCGCTGGAATCAATGGGAGATCACCAAGAGCAACGTTGAGTGGACGAAAGTCGATCAGAGCACGGTTCGCTTCCCCGTGACGATCGCGAAGGACGGAGAGAAGGTGATCACCTACACGATCCGGTATTCGTGGTAAGAAGTGTCATTCTGAGCACGTTCGCTTCGCTCAGTGTAAACTCCACGATGTGAAGCGAAGAATCTCCCCTTTGCTCGCATGGAGATCCTTCGCTTCGCTCAGGATGACAACGGAAGTGGTTACCTCTTCCCCTGCAAGAACTCCTCACACAGCGTAACGTCGTCCTCGCTGCCGAGGAACACAGGGGTGTGTTCGTGGAGGGATGTCGGTTGGATCTTGAGGATGCTTTGAGTGCCGTTCGTCGAGCGGCCGCCCGCCTGCTCGATGATAAACGCCATCGGATTGCATTCGTACATAAGCCTCAGCTTGCCGCTGGGGTTTTTCTTGTCCGCGGGGTAGGAAAAGATTCCTCCATAGAGCAGCGTCCGGTGCGAGTCTCCGACCATGGTGCCGATGTACCTGAGTGAGTAGGGGCGGCCTGTCTCACGGTCTTCCTCCGTCAGGTACCTCACGTAGCGCTGGACCTTCTCGTCCCAGTTCCGGTAATTCCCCTCGTTCAGGCTGTAGATCTTTCCCTTCTTCGGAATACGGATGTTTTCGTGCGAGAGAAGGAATTCCCCCACCGTCGGATCGAGCGTGAACCCGTGAACTCCGCGGCCGGTCGAATACACGAAGATCGTGCTCGAACCGTAGATGATGTAACCCGCGGCGACCTGCTTGTATCCGGGCTGGAGGCAATCCGCGAGCGTTCCCTTTCCCGGTGCCGAGACTCTCCGGTAGACGCTGAAAATCGAACCGATGGTGATATTCGCGTCGATGTTTGAAGAGCCGTCGAGAGGATCGTACAGCAGGACGTATTTTCCGTCCGGATACTCGTCCGGAATGTGCAAAATATCCTCGTTTTCCTCTGATGCCATCACGCAGAGGTGCCCTCCGTGATCCATCGCCTTGTAAATCGTCTCATCGGCAAACACGTCGAGCTTTTTCACCGCGTCGCCGCTCGTGTTCGTCGTGCCTGTCGCGCCCAGAATGTTGACGAGCCCCGCCTTGCAGACTTCGCGCCAGACGAGCTTCGCCGCGAGGGAGAGGTCGTGAAGAAGGCCGGAAAAATTTCCCGTCGCGTTCGGATAGAGCCGCTCCTGTTCATTGATGAAGCGCTCCAGCGTCATGAATTTTCTAACCGCTGGCACCTTGTCGATCATTGGAACCGGAAATGTGGGATGGTGGAAGGTTTCGAAAAAATGTAGCAAAATTCGCCTGTATTAGCAAGCGCTATTGTTGCGTTTATTTGCGAGAGTACCTATATTCCGGTGCAATTTTGTCGCCCTGTACGGGCGTTCCTCCTATTCCCCGAACATCATCGGCTTCCCCGGAGAATTCATGAAGATTGTTGTCTGTATCAATCACGTCCCCGACACCGAAACAAAAGTGAAAGTCGGAGCCGACGGAAAATCGATCGACCGGGCGGGCGTGAATTACATGCTCGGCCCGTACGACGAATTCGCGATCGAGGCCGGACTCCGCCTGAAGGAAAAAAACGGCGGGGAAGTGATTGCGCTCTCGCTTGGAAACGACGCGCACAAAGAAACGCTTCGCAAGGCGCTCGCCATGGGAGTCGACAAGGCCGTTCTCCTGAAGGACGATTCGACCCGGGACTCTTACTCGGTCGCGCAGGCCCTTGCCGATGAATTGCGCACTCACTCCGCGGATTGCATCCTGTTCGGAAAACAATCGATCGATTTCTACGACGAGCAGGTTCCGGGGCTGGTGGCCGAATTCCTGGGGCTCCCCTCCGTTTCGGTCGTCGTGAAGCTGGAAGAGAACGGAGGAAACGTCGTCTGCGAACGTGAAATCGAAGGGGGCCACGAGATCGTGGAGTCCCGTTTCCCTCTCGTCATCGCCGCGCAGAAGGGGCTCAACGACCCCCGGTATCCCTCGCTCAGGGGAATCATGGCGGCAAAATCGAAACCGATCGAAGAACGCCAGCCGCAGAGCCACCCCCCGAAGGTGGAAGTGCTCGCGATGAGCAAACCCCCGGCAAAACCTCCCGGCAAGATTGTAGGCGCGGGGAAGGATGCCGTCCCCGAGCTTGTCAGGTTGCTGCACGAAGAAGCGAAGGTGATCTAGATGGCCAAACTGCTCGCGTTCGCCGAACAACGGGAGGGAAAATTTAAGAAAGCCGCCTATGAGGTGACTCAGGCCGGCCGCCGGCTCGCAGACCAGCTTGGGGCCGAGCTCGTCACACTCGTGGCCGGTGACAATGTCGCAGGGATGGCGGCGTCGCTCGGTGAATACGGCGCCACAAAAGTGCTCACCGTTGAGGATCCACGGCTCCGGCATTACTCGACGACCGCCTATGCGAAGATCGTCGCGGAAATCGCCAGGCGCGAGGGAGCGGTCATGCTGCTATTCCCGGCCAGTCAGATGGGAAAGGACCTCACCCCGCGGGTCGCTGCGAAACTTGAAGCGGGCGTGGCTGTGGATTGCATCGCCCTCCGGGTCGATAACGGGGAGGTCATCGCAACCCGTCCCGTCTATGCAGGGAAGGCCTCGATCGACGTGCGGGTAACTTCTCCGGTCAAGATCTTTACCCTGCGGCCGAACGTCTTCACCGCGACGGCGGGGAACGGCGCCGCCGCAAGCGTGGAGCGCGTACAGTTTGCGATCGATGACACGTATTTCGGAGCGAAAGTCACCGGGGTCAAGATCGCGGAAGGACGTCCCGATGTCACCGAAGCGGGCATTATCGTCTCGGGGGGACGCGGACTGAAAGGGCCGGAAAACTTCAATCTGGTCGAAGGCCTTGCCGATGTTCTCGGCGCCGCGGTCGGTGCATCACGCGCCGTGGTCGATGCGGGATGGCGTCCGCACGACGAGCAGGTCGGACAGACCGGCAAGACGGTCTCACCCTCGCTTTACATCGCGTGCGGCATCTCGGGCGCCGTGCAGCACCTTGCGGGAATGTCATCTTCTAAGTATATTGTAGCTATCAACAAGGACAAGGACGCGCCGATCTTTCAGGTCGCGGACTACGGTGTGGTCGGCGACGTGTTCGAGGTGCTTCCGGCACTGACAGAAGAGCTGAAGAGGATGTTGGGCAAATAAATGAGCAGGTGAGCTGGTGGAAAAAATTCAGGTGGACATACTCGGTCTGTCGACAAGCCCCGCAAGCGGCGGCGCCTATGCCCTTATTTTGAAAGAGGTCAACGGCAACCGCAGGCTCCCCATTATCATCGGGGCGTTCGAAGCGCAGTCCATCGCCCTCGAGATGGAAGGAATCAAGCCCCCGCGTCCCCTCACACACGATCTCATCAAGAATATCCTGGAATCGGTCGGCGCGGAGCTGGCTGAGATCACGATCAGCGAGTTGAAGGACGGGACGTTTTATGCGAAGCTGAGCCTCGATAGCCAGGAGATCGACGCACGGCCGAGCGACGCGATTGCCCTCGCTGTCCGGTTCGGAGCGCCGATTTACGTCTCGGACAAAGTCATGGACGAGGCGGCGTTCCTGCCGGAGAACGAAGACGAGGGCGCCGAAGCGTCAGCCACACCGCCGAAAGGGAAAGAAGTGAAGATGACGAAATTGGAGACCCTCCGCACCCAGCTGAAGGAATCGATCGAGCGGGAGGACTATGAGAAGGCCGCGCAACTGAGGGACGAAATCAGGAAGCTGGAACAGAGGCACTAACCACCCTTCGGTGTCATTCTGAGGAGCAACGCGACGAAGAATCTCCGAGATCCTTCGCTTCGCTCAGGATGACCCCCGCTTTACCAACCGCACCATTTCGCGCACCGCTTTTTCAAGCCCCACGCTCATTGCCCGCACGATCGCGGCGTGCCCGATGCTCACTTCCTCGATCTCCCTGATACGAGCGATGCGCGAGATGTTATCGTAATCGAGCCCGTGCCCCGCGTTCACGCCAAGTCCAAGCGACCTTCCGAACCGGGCCATCTTCCTTATTTGATCAGCAAGTCTTTTCCGGTCACGCTCGGTCCGCGCATTCGCATACTCGCCGGTATGGATTTCGATCATCTCGGCGCCGATCTCCCTCGTCGCTTCCAGTTGATCGGGCACAGGATCGACGAAAAGACTCACGGGGATACCGGCATCCTGGAGTCTACGGACGGCCAGGCGGAGCGATTTCCTGAGCCGCACGACATCCAGCCCTCCCTCGGTGGTCAGCTCTCTCCGTTTCTCCGGAACAAGCGTCGCGAGATCGGGCCGCACCCGCCGCGCGATCGCAACGATCTCCGGAGTTGCCGCCATTTCGAGATCGAGTTTCGTCGAAATGCTTTTGCGGAGCCGTTTCACGTCTTCGTCGCGGATATGCCGCCGGTCTTCGCGTAAATGGCAGACGATCCCGTCTGCGCCCGCGCGTTCGACGACCCGGGCCGCTTCGACAGGGTCGGGGTCGGCGCCGCCCCTGGCGTTACGAAGTGTTGCGACGTGATCGATATTTATGGCGAGGCGCATGTAATGTTATCTCGAGCAGGTGCATGTCATCCTGAGCGAAGCGAAGGATCTTGCCGGTCGACCGAGAAGATCCTTCGGTCGCTTCGCTCCCTCAGGATGACACATTACAACCTCTTCCTGATGATAAACTGAAACCGGTCCGGTTTGCGGGAAATGACTTTCACGTCGGGCGGAGCGGTAATCCCCGGAACGACCGTGCCGGCCGAGTCTTCCACCAGGCTGCGGAATTCGATGGTCGCCTGAAAATCGGATCCCGTCACCCTGGCAAGCTGCTCGATCCCTCCCCTGACGATCAGATCGATCCGCGACGGGATAAAAATGACCTCTTTGCCCGGCGGCACGCCCGATGCGGTCACTCGGATCCCGGCCAGCGTTTTCTCCGCGAAAGGCTGGACGTTGATTCTCAACCTCACATCCATGCGAAAGAGTTCTATCGAGTAGTTCGGAGGGTCTTCAAGAGGGAGTTCGATATCCACGGAGGACCGGAGGTTCTCGAGTTTTCTGTAGGCCGTCGGCCACTCCGTCACCGATTCGATGATCTTCCTGGTTCCGCCGATCCTGACACTCTCCGGAAGCACCCGGATGGAGCCGACCTGCCCGTACCCCTCCCGGTAATCGGTCGAAATATTCGGAAGGACCGGTACGCGCTTCTCTATATATTCGTCGAGCGCGAGAAGGAGAGTCTCGGGTTTGACCTCGACAACCTGGAGACTCACCGGCAGCTTGATATGCTCAAGCAAATCTCTTCCGGTGACGGTGAAATTATCGGGACCGAGGGTGGATCCGTCGATGTAGTACGTGACATCGGGTGAGAGAAGGAGCGCGGCAAGGGCCCAGCCGGTTCCGCGGAAATGGACAGTGATGTTCTTGGGGACGGGGTACTTCAGCGCCTTCCCCGCCTTCACATTTGCCAGGACGACCGGGATGCGCTGGACGACCGTGAACTCCGACCGCAGGTTGACTGAAAACCATGTGGCGACGGCGAACACAATCGAGGCGATGACGATATGGTATCGCTTGTTCTCCATTACCAAAAAAAAACTCCATACGGCCGACACCGATGGAGTTCGTCAGTTATCCTGTATTCTACCTGGGAAACTTCAAGGCCATCAGATAGTTGATAAGGTCGTCGCGATTCGCGCGCGATATCTGCCTGCCCGCGATCGGGAGTCCCTTGATGGAACGGGCATACCTCCGCAGTTCGTGAACCGTCATATCTCTGAGCTGGCGAAGGTGCGTTTCTTCGTCATCGCTCATGACTCTCGTCGGCTCGGGAGGCGCCTCCAGATCGGTATCCGCCGGTTCTTCGTCCAGCTCGATGGTCGCCTCCGGCTCATCGGGAACGGATTGCCGGACCGGATTTTGCCTGGCCTTTTTTGACGGGCGGCTGACGGGCTCCGGCTCGCGGATGGGAGTCTTCTCCTTGGTCTGCCAGGGCGGAGGATAGATCAGGATTTCCACATCATCGTCGGGGCGGGGTATCACGTGCACGGACACCAGTTCGCCGACCCTCTGGGCGGCTGCGGCGCCCGCATCGACCGCGGCACGTACTGCTGCGACATCCCCTCTGATCTTAATGGTCATGAGACCCGCGTCGGCGCGTTCCTTGCCGACAAGGGTCACGTCGGCCGCTTTCGTGGCGGCATCCGCCGCCTCGATCGCTCCGATAAGACCCCGCGTCTCTATGAGTCCGAGGGCATAATCAAGCATCAATTCCTCTTTACCTAATCCGCACTTTGGGTCCGGGACATCAGGATCGTCCCGGATTCATAATAGGAGCACTGGGGGGAAAACCTGGCGTCACTTCGGCTGTGAGCGCTTGGGGAGAATCAGTTCGACATCCATATGCGGGCGTGGGATCACGTGCACCGAGACCAGTTCGCCGACGCGCTGCGCCGCCGCGGCTCCGGCATCCGTCGCAGCCTTGACTGCTCCGACATCGCCGCGCACCATCACCGTGACATAGCCGCCGCCGATGACTTCCTTACCGATCAGGGTCACCTTTGCCGCTTTTACCATGGCATCGGCCGCTTCGATTGAGCCAACAAGCCCCTTAGTCTCGACCATTCCCAACGCATCGAGGGAGATATCCGCCATGAACGAACTCCTTTCAGACAGTGTAAGATGGCTAAAAACAACGTGGATCGAATATACTGAAACGGGAGCATAGAGTCAATTATAATCGCATGCTCCCGCGAATGCCCCGCGAATGCATTGAAATTCTCTCCGTAAATAGGTATATTTTCAAAAATGCCCCTCACCCGAACCTCAAAAATATGGATCACGGTCCTGGCGATCCCTGTCGGCCTGATCGTTGCCGCCATCATCGGCGCAGAGATCTATTTCACGAGCGACCGCCTGAAGGCGCTTGTCGTCCCAAAAATAGAGGCATCCTCCCACCGGAGCGTAGCGGTGAACGACATTTCGCTCTCCTTCTTTCCCTCACTCGGGGTGGTGATCGACGGGCTCACCATCTCAAACCCTCCGAACAAGGGGTTCGATAATGAGGATTTTCTCTCGCTCGACCGCCTGTCGCTCGACGTGAAACTCTTCCCCCTTCTGGGGGGCAATCTCGAAATCAGCCAGATCACACTCGATCATCCGACCATTAATCTCGAGGTGACACCCGAGGGCCTGAAGAATTTCTCGGGAAATGCCACCCCGGCCGATGCGAAGGCGCAGGGCGGGTTGAGGCAGGAACGGGGGAGCGCGGGAGCATTTCTGCTCTCGAATCTGGAAATTCGAAACGGGGAGATCATCTCAACGAACCAGAAATTCGAAACCCGGTTTGCCATCGGGGGCCTGAATGCGAAACTGAACGCCGAATCGAAATCGGGAGAAAACACGATTCGCGTGAATGAAACCGCCTCGATCGAGAAGTTCAGCTACGGGACCCTGAAGTCCTGGTACCTCTCCGACCAGCCGGTCTCTGCGTCGGGAGCACTGGAGTACCAGGCGGATACGGATGTCCTGAAGTTCGACAAGTTGTCGACCAAGGTTCGCGAGCTTCCCCTCACCCTTTCGGGAACCATCGGAAAATTGCAGGAAGTCACCAACCAGATGGATCTTCATATCGAGTCGCCGGGCGTGCAGATGACCCAGCTTCTCTCCATCATTCCCCCCGACATGCTCAAGCAGACGAGCGGTCTTGCCGGAACCGGGGAAATCAAGTTGTCGCTCGCGGTCACCGGCCCTTCCGGCGAAACGGTGAACCCGGCAACATCCTGCATCTTCTCCGTCTCGGACGGATCGATCCATTACGCCTCCCTGCCGAAGTCGATCAGCGGCCTCAACCTTTCAGGGACGTTCGAAAAACCCTCGGCTCCGCTCGCTGCCAAAGGGATCGGGAGCTTCGCGATCGACAAGCTCGCCGCGACGATCGGCACCAATACGATCACCGGCAAGCTCCGCATGGCAAACTTCGACGATCCCCTCGTCAGCGCGTCCTTCAACGGGTCTCTGGACCTGGGCGAAGTGAAGGAGTTCTACCCTCTCGAGGCCGGAACGGAGATGCGCGGAACCATGAAAGCCGCTCTCTCGTTGGAAGGTAAGGCGAAATCTCCGCAAACCATGAAGGCGAACGGAACAATCGACTTTCAAAACGTCACCATGCAGTCGGCCGCTTCAAAAGCGCCGCTTCGGAATCTGAACGGGACCATTCAGTTCAACAACCAGGTCATCCAATCGAAGCAGCTCGCGATGAACGTCGGCGAATCGGACCTGAATCTTTCCTTCACGCTCAAGAACTACCTCGGCCTTTTGATGGAAGATGCCGCCAAGAGTGCCGGCACCCCGAGCGCGACGGTCACGTTGACATCGAAGCAGCTCCGGACCGCCGATCTGATGTCGGACTCCAAGCCGGCCCCGGCCGCCGCACCGGACAAGAAGAAAGCCGCGACACAGTCGACCCTCCTTCCGGGAATCGACGTCGACGCGAACGTCTCGATCGACAAGCTTGTGACGGACAAATTCACGTTCAACAACGCGAAGGGTACCGCTGCGGTGTCCGGCGGCAAGGTGGCGCTCAAGAATTTCACGGTGCAGGCATTTCAGGGAACGGTCCAGACGCAGGGAACGCTCGACCTGCGCGACCCGAACAAGCGGCCGTTCGATCTCGACCTGAACATCACGAACATCGAGTCGCACGACCTTCTTCCGAAGTTCACGTCGTTCGGCCAGTACCTTTCGGGGAAAATGACGATGAACACGAAGCTCAAGGGCGATTTGAACGATACGCTCGGGCTGAACACTCAAACTCTGCTCGGCAACGGCGCCGTGAAAATGATCGAGGGGAAGCTCCTCGGACTGCCCATCCTGCAGAAGCTCGCCGACATGACGAACCTCGACAACATGCGCCAGGTGAACTTCAAGGACTGGACGAACTCCTTCTCGATTCAGGACGGCCGGCTCAAGGTGAAGGACCTGAAGATCAACGCCGGCACGACGGGGATCGCCGTCGACGGGTCGCAGGGGCTGGACGGCTCGCTCGATTACAATCTGACGCTCAAACTCCCACCGGAGGCATCCAACCGGTTGAAACTCAACGGCGTCGCCGACCAGGTGCTCGGACTCCTCAAGGACAAGGACGGCAGGATTAACCTCAACTTCCTCGTGACCGGCATGACCAGAGAGCCTGTCCTGAAGCTGAATACTTCCGCCGCGGAATCTCTTGCGAAGGAAAAAATCCAGGACGATCTGAAGAAGAAGGCGGAAGACCAACTCAAGAAACTCTTCAAGAAGCCCTGAGCCGGGCATTCACCCCCTCATCCCACACACGAACTGACCGGTGGACGAAAGAACCTACGCGAAACCCCGCCAGTCTCTTGGCCAGAATTTTCTTATCGATGAAAACATCGTCCGGAAAATCATCGCCAGCTTTCATCCGGAGCCGGGCGACGTCGTCGTGGAGATCGGGCCGGGAAGGGGCGCGCTGACGGGCCATCTCGCGGGAAAAGTGAAACATCTCATCCTCGTCGAAATCGACGGCCGCATCATCGAAGACCTGCGATCCCGGTTCACCTCCCCCGATGTCACGATTCTTCACGCGGATTTTCTCGATGTCAGCCTCGAATCGCTGCGGAAACTCCACCGCAACAAAGTGCGGCTCATCGGGAATATTCCCTACCATCTGACCAGCCCGATTCTCTTCAAGGCGTTCGAAGAGAGGGGGGCGATCCTTGATATCACCGTCATGGCGCAGCGGGAAGTGACGCGCCGGATCGTCGCGAAGCCGGGGAACAAGGAATACGGAATACTTTCAGTCGCCACGCGATTCTACGGAACTCCGAAGGTGCTCTTTGACGTCTCCCCCAACTGCTTCTATCCCAAACCGAAGGTGACCTCGAGCATCCTTCAAATCCAATTGCACGACCGGCTTGCGACTGGGGCGGACCCCGGTCTCTTCGGGGTCGTTGTCCGGACGGTCTTCGGAAAACGGCGCAAGACTCTCCGGAACGGTCTGAAGTATCTCCCGTACAGCGAATCGGTTGTCGGGCGAATCATGAAGGGAGTGACGCTCTCCCTGGACAAACGGCCCGAGCAGCTCACCCCGGACCAGTTTGTGGACCTTACAAACCAGATCGGAAAACTCGTCGCATGACACAGGCCGCGCGCGACATCGATCATATCATCACGACCGAGGATGCGATCATCATCCCCCGGCGGCATGGGGTCAAAACCATCGAGGTGGACGATGCGCTGATGGAGGATATCCGGGAGCTGGTCCGCGAAAGGGCGGGACCACTTCTCCTGAACATCCTGGCGGATCTTCACGCTGCGGATATCGGCGATATCATCAACAGGCTGGATCCGGAAGACCAGTTGTATGTCTTCGACCTGCTTGAAATCCACACCGGCAGTGCGGTTCTCCTCGACCTGGGACCGGATGCGCGGGGTTATATCCTGGACTCGCTCGCCTCCGAAAAGATCACCTCGTACGTCGACCTCCTCGCTTCGGACGACGCGGCGGACCTTGTCGCCGAGCTGCCCCCGGCGATCGCGGAAAAAGTATTGCGCGCGATGCCGGCGATCGATTCCTCCGCGGTGCAGAGACTCATGGAATACCCGGCGAAATCCGCCGGCGGAATCATGGGGACGGAGTATGTCGCAGTCGGGATGAACTCCACCGTCAAGCAGGCGATCAAGGCGGTGCGCACCTCCGCGAAAAAGAACATGGTCATCTACAATGTCTACGTGGTGGATGAGCAGGGCCATCTTGTGGGCGCGCTCCCCCTGCAATCCCTCGTGCTCCATTCTCCCAACCGGAGAGTCTACAAGATCATGGAGTCCGACACGAAGAGCGTGAACACCGAGGTGGACCAGGAGGAAGTCGCTTCGATTTTCCGGAAGTACGATCTCGTGTCGCTCCCGGTGGTGGACAAGATGGGAAAGCTCGTCGGGCGCATCACGATCGACGACATCGTGGACGTCATCGAAGAGGAGCATAGCGAGGATGTCGCCCGCCTGGTCGGCTCGGACGCGGACGAGCTTGAGCGGCGCAGCCCCTTTCAGATTTCACTCCTGCGTCTCCCGTGGGTCCTGACGACCCTGGCGATCGAGTTCGGGGCAGGCGTGGTGATTCATCATTTCGACCAGACGCTCAGCCGCGTGATTCTGCTCGCCTCCTTCATGCCGATCATCTCCGCGATTTCCGGGAACACCGGGCTTCAGTCGGCGGCGATCATCGTCCGCGCGATGTCCACCGGCCACGTCACGCTCGACCGGTGGTGGCACCCGATCTCGCGCCAGATGCAAACCACGCTGATCATCGGAGGAGCCTGCGGCATTGTCATCGGCCTGGTCGGCGCGATCTGGCAGGGAATCTGGCAGTTTGGCCTTGTGGTCGGGATAGCGATGTTCGTCTCGGTAAATCTTTCGGGCCTCGTGGGAACGACGGTCCCCATGATTTCAAAACGTCTCGGCTTCGACCCCGCTCTCACGGCGGGACCGTTCGAGACCGCGTTCCAGGACGTCGTCGGGATCAGCATCTTCCTGACGCTTGCGACGTTGATGCT
>DATDFQ010000046.1 GCA_036522515.1 Bacteroidota bacterium | reverse complement strand
TCATCACGACCGCGACGACTGCGGCGCGTCGTCCTCCTCGTCGCTCGCGGCTCACACGGTACCGTCGTGGCCGCATCCGCCGTCGGCGGCGTCGCTCCCTGCGGCGTGATCCACAACTCCACCGTCAACTCCTCGCGACATCCTCCGTCGATCGTCATGATTCGCGCCGCATCGATCCCGCGCGTGTTCACCAGGTAGTCCTTCGCTCGGTCGGCTCTCGCCTGCGCCTGCCCCGCCGGGCCCGTCCGCGCCGCATACACCACGATGTAGCCCGTCGCTCCCGGCTCGTTCTGCAACTGGATCGCGTAGTTATCCAACCGCGCTTTCTCGTCGTTGAACCGGATGTCTCCGTACTCATCGAACTTGCGTGACACCGTCGGCTGATTGACCGTGAACGAGCAACTCGCCGTCCGCTGGCACTCCGGTGCGAGCCCTCCGACCTCGACTGTCGCCGTGATCGTCTGTCCGCCTGCTCCCGTCGTGTCCACCGTGATCGATGGCGTGCCCTGTCCGCCGCTGATCGTTCCGCCGCTCACCGACCAGTTGTAGGTCAACGACATGTTCGGCGGCCCACCAGAGATGTTCGCCGATACCGTCGCCGATTGCCCCAGTTCCACCAACTGCGTCGGGCAGTCAACCGTGATCGTCGGGCACAACGGCACGCAGTCGCATTCGTTGACCGTCACCGTCGTCGAGGAGAAGGAGACGCAGCCGCAGCCGTCGTCCACTTCCACCGTCGCCGTGTACGTCCCAGGTGTGACTCCCGCCAGGTTCCACGTCACGTTCGGCCCATCGCCCGTGATCTGTCCGCCCGTCGTCGAATACGTATAGAGCAATGTATCGCCGTCAGGGTCAGAGGCGTTGGCCGTCAACTGCACCTGATCCGAGGTCGGTGTGCAGGCCGGGTTGGGCCCGAAGCCTGCCTGGCAGTTGGCTGCCTTCGTCACTGTCGACGAGGAGGCCGCCAGGTTCACCGTCGGTGGCTGGTTCGGCAGTATCTCCGGCGCGCGTGCATTTCTGTGTCCAATCCAGAACTGGAAGAGGAACCCGTGCGGGTCTTCCGATTCCACGAACCCGCGCGGGAACCCGCCGGCCGTTGCAGCCGCCGATCTCGCCGGTACGGTGAACGTCCCGCCAGCCGTTGTCCCCGGCCGTGCCGGGATGATCACCGTGCTCGACGGCACGGTCGTGTTGAAGTTCACATCGTTGAACAGCGAAGAGTCCTGCTGATCCAGATGCATCCTGTAAGCCGCACTCAATCCCCACCATCGGCGCGGGAAGATTCTCACACCCGCCAGAAACTCGATCGGATTGTTCTCAAACGCATTCGGTGTGCGTCCGCCCACGTAGCGCGTGCCACGAAACTCCGCGATCGGCTGGAAGTGCTTGTTGACGGGGAAGTCCGCCCCGACGCCGAACTGGAACTCGTCCGGTCTGTCCAGCATCGTGAACTCTCCGGTTGGGAATGTTCCCGACGGGTTCGAGTTCAGAATGTAAGTGGCGTTGACCGACAGGTTGGCTGAGCGCGAGAGTCGTCCTGAAAGGATTGCTCCTAAGCCGAAGTCGCCGATGTCGCCTGCCGGGCTCGCGCCCCTCTGCAATTGGTTGAAGGAGCCGAGGTCGTTGCCGTCATCGCCGTACCAGCGATAGAAGCCCAGCAGAGCGAACCCCAGCGGATTGTTGACATCCGTCAGCAGCCACTTGCCGCCGATCGTAAAGGTCGAAAAGGCCGTCTGCCCGTAGAGCCGATTGATAAAGGGCGCATCCGGCAGGTAAGAAGGTGAAATCGTAAAGGTCGCAGGCACGGTCAACTGTCCCTGCACCGCTCCGTTGGGAGCCGTCGGTGTCCCGGCAGCCGGGAAGGGGAAAGTCGTCGTCGCCAGCACCACGCCCGGCAGAATGCCGCCGACCACGGAACCGATGCCGGGGAAGTTATCGGCCGGGCCGAAGTTGCCGCTGTTGTTCTGTGCGACGGGCGGCCCCAGGGTGGCGTTGAAGCCTGGGAAGCCGAAGAATGTGCCTAAGCCGTTGGGGAAGCTCTGTGTTCCGCCCGGCCCCTGACCGAAGTTGCCCGCGTTGCCGCCCGAAAAGGGAAACTGCACGAAGGGCTGACCCGACAGGTAATAGGTGTTGAAGGCCGAGCCTGCGGCAAACTGCGCGGCACACTGCGGACAGAACGGCGGACGAAAGATGGCCGAGCCATTGAGCGTGCCGACGTTAGGGCCACTGGGAGCCAGGATGATGGCAGGCGCAGAGCCCAGCGCGGTCGTGCCGTTGAAGTAGACCTGCGAGTTGGGCAGGTAGAAACCAGACAGGTTCAGAGGATTGTTGACCTTGACGCCCTTGTAGGCATCGGTGTTGAAGAATAACTCCAAGTGGTCACCAAGTCCGACCTGAAAGGAGACGGGAATCTCCGTGATGTCGACATTGCCCGGGTCACGATCAAAGTTGGAATAGGCAATGGAGAAGGTGAACTCGCCACGGCGCAAAGTTGACCCGTCATAAATGGTGAAAAGTCCGGTGGGGCCTCCGGGAGGGCCACCCGTGCCGACCGTCGGAGCCTGATTTCTGGGGTCGGTCTCCGACCTCTGAGTCTGGGCCGAGGCTAAAGCAGCCAGAAGCACCAGTAACATGAACGCCATCAAGAGCGCTCTTCTCGCGAGTCTCATCGCATTCCTCCTGC
>DATDFQ010000045.1 GCA_036522515.1 Bacteroidota bacterium | reverse complement strand
GTAAAATTCAAGCTTTCTGAAATTGCCCCTGGATTTCTGAGGATAGAAGTAGGTGTTGAAGGGATGAAGATCCCATCCGCCCATTCCGATGTGGACGACATGCGGTTTTCCGTCTGGTCTCGTATGCTGCATTGCTTGAAGATACGACATTTTTGTAATGATGTCAAGAGAAAAATGGACAATTTTGTCGTGTTGACATCAACCTCCTTTTTCGCTAAACTAAACGGTTATGGGGCTGCGTTACTAATCTTCCTTCGACACACTCACCCTTTGGGATCATGGCAGATACGAGCCAACCACTGTATCTGAACATCATCTGGCACCAGCACCAGCCTCTCTACCTCGATCCCGGGCTCGATCAGTTGCAGGGACCATGGGTGCGGACGCACGGGACCAAGGACTATTACGACATGGCCTCGATGCTGGAACAATTCCCCGATGTCCACTGCACGTTCAATCTGACCTCCTCGCTCCTGCAGCAGCTCCGGACGTACTACCTCGACCGGCTTGGACCGTTCGTCGACGTGGGAAAAAATCGCGTCGACGCCCGGAAATTCCTCGCCCGCTGGAAGGGAAAGACCGACCCCTGGATCGATCTGCTGCTCAAACCTTCCGGCCAATTCGATCAGCAGGATCGCGCGTACCTGATCTCAAACCCGTGGAACGCGCTCTATATCACGGAGATCATGCTCGCGCGATTCCCCGAATACAGGGGGCTGAAAACAAAGGCCCTCCAGGGACCATCTCTTACCGAGCAGGATATCCGGGAAATAAAGTTCTGGTTCTTCCTGGCCTATTTTGATCCCGATTTTCTCGAAAGAAGGGTCGACCTTGCCGACGGCTCGATCGTCGATCTCACCGATCTTGTCCGAAAGCAATCCGACGGCACCTATGTCCTCAAACGGGCCGTCGAAGAGGACGATTGCAACCGGATCCTGGCCGAAACTTATAAAATCCTTGCCAACATCATTCCCGTCCACAAGAAACTGATGTATGATCCGGTCTCCCACAAAGGCCAGATTCAGATTGCGACGACGCCATATTACCATCCGATCCTTCCCCTGCTCGCCGACTCCGACGCGGCGAGGAGTTGCCAGCCCCACGATCCGATGCCGCCGCGCTTCCGGTACCCGGAGGATGCCCGGGCGCAGGTAGGCAAGGCGGTGGTCTATTTCAAAGAACTGTTCGGCCGCGAGCCACTCGGAATGTGGCCGGCCGAAGGAGGAGTCTCGCAGGAGGCGGCATCGGTCTTCAGTCAAAACGGAATTCAATGGATAGCGGCCGATGAAAAAATCCTTGCGCGTTCAACCCCGGCGGGTCTCTCCAGGTTTTACCCGTACCGGATCGGCCCAGAGGAGGCGGGAGAGCCTGCCCTGGCGATCGTCTTCCGCGACACGGAGTTGTCGGACAAAATCGGGTTCGCCTACCAGCACTATCAGGGGGAGGATGCCGCGAACGATTTCATTTCCGGCGTCTTTCAGCGAATGCCCCCCGGGGGAGAGCCCGGCCGCCTCCTGACGGTCATTCTGGACGGGGAGAACGCGTGGGAATGGTACAAGTACGAAAACGACGGGAAAGGATTTTTGAAGTCTCTCTATCGCAGGTTGAGCGAACTCTATGCCGACCGCACGCTTGTGACCGTCACCATGTCGGAGTACATCTCGGGCAATCCGCTCCGGGACGTTCCGCCGCATCCCGTTTCATCCATGCAGCCCGTCGAGACGCTCTACCCGGGGTCGTGGATCAACGCAAACTTCGATACCTGGATCGGCCGCGAAGAAAAGAACCGGGCCTGGAGTTATCTCCTCACCGCGCGTGAAGACCTCGAAAAATCCGGAATCGCGCGGCCGCCCTACGATGCGCCTCCGCCCGGGGAGGGAACTCCTCCCTGGCACGCCTGGAAAGCGTGGGAGGAATTGTATGCGGCCGAGGGTTCCGACTGGTTCTGGTGGTACGGCTCGAACCCCTCCGCTCCGTCGGTCACAGCCCCGTTCGACCTTGCCTTCCTGACCCATCTCCGCAATATTTACTTCTTCGCCCGACAGGCGAAGGGGACGATGCCCCTGCGGGATTTCGAGCCGATACAATCAGTGCCGTCGGCGCCGGCCAGGACGCAGGGAGCGATGGTGAAAGGATGAACGGGCGCGGCGCAAACATGAAAACCTATTCGCTCGCGATCGCGTGGAACTGGGAGTTCGACGATGATTTCATCGCGGGAATAGAGCGGGAATGCCGCAAGCGGGACCTTTCCACCTACCGGATCGACCCGCACAACCTGAACGATACGATGGAGAAGCTGCGCTCGGGGGCGATTTCGTTCCAGGCGTTTTACGACCGGGCCTCGGACGCCGATTCCCTCTTCCTGCCGCTCGTGCAGATCATGCTGGAGTCGTCGATCTATTTCATCAACCCGCGCTCGCGCGTTCTTCCGGCGATCGACAAGGCGACGATGCACCTTGAATTCATCACCCACGGATTGCAGGTTCCCTACACGATCATTCTTCCGCCGTTTCACGAACGAAGAGAGATCACGCTCCAGAGCCCGGAACTCGAACACCTCGGCCGGCCGTTCGTGATCAAGCCCGCGAACACGACGGGGGGAGGGACGGGGGTCGTGCTCGATGCCGGCACGGTCGACGACGTCCTCGAGGCCCGCCAGCTCCACAAGAACGACAAGTACCTGTTGCAGCAGTTCATCGTTCCCAAGCAGCTTGACGGAAAGAGGGGATGGTTCCGCGTCTACCGCGCGTTCGGCGAGGTCATTCCCTGCTGGTGGGACGACCAGACGCACCGGTATACGGAGTTGACCGCCGGGGAGGAGCGGCTGTTTCGCCTGGAAGAGCTCCGTCGCGTCATGGGAACCATCGAGTCGGTCTGCAGGCTCGATTTCTTCTCCTCGGAAATCGCCGTCACCCGGGAGGAAAAGTTCGTCGTCGTCGATTACGTGAACGAAGTGTGCGACATGCGCCTTCAGTCGAAGTATGCCAACGGCGCGCCCGATGCCGTGGTTCACCGGATCGAAAACCTGCTGGCGGAAGAGGTGGCGTTGCGGGTCAAACAGTTCGTCTACGTGACGTGAACCAGAACCGGCGGCAAAAGGGGCTCCTCGTTGGGCTCACCCGATTCCCCGCTCTTCCGGCTTCGCGCGGAACATTCCGTCCGCGCTTCGAATTTCACATCCTCGCCTCGGCCCGGGATCGCTACCGGTTCGACCAGGAGTTATTCACGACCAGCGGGAACGTGATCCTCCCCGATTTCCGGGCGGCGCGGGTCTTTGCCCAGAAAATGAACGCCGTGCGGGAAGCGGCGACCCATCCGGAGCGGGCGGTGAAGGCCGGGCAGATCAACGCGATGGGGCTCATCGATGAGATCTTTCATTACGTCCTTCGCCTCTACGAGGAAGCGACAAACCCGGGCGTATTCTCGCGGGCCCTCGCCTCGCTGCAGAAGGAATGCGGTGAGACGAATGTCCGGAAGACCTTGCTGATGTTCGGAGCTCTCTTTCCTCCCCGGGAGGTCTACCGGGGGACGAAAGACCTCAAGACATTTCTCTCGGAGAAGAGCGGTCCCAAACCCAACCCCGAAGTGCTTCTCGAGGAGATGATTCTGCTCTACTTTTCGAATGCGAATCCCGCGTTCGAGCCGTTCAGGGAGCTCTTCGACGACGGAGAGCTCGGAGCGGGAAGCCAGTACCGGCGCGTCACCGCGTTGCTCGAGGATTTTTTCCGGGGCGAAAAGCGGTTCGGGCCGGGGAACCAATCCATCTTCGACCTGCTCCGCGCGCCGATTCTTTCCAGCCCTCACAGCCTCGAGGGCCAGCTCGAGTTTATCAAGCGGCAATGGGGGCTTGTGCTGTCGGAGAAATTCCTGGCGAAGCTCCTCGGGGCCGGCGACCTTCTCAAAGAGGAAGCGAACCCTCTTTTTCCCCCCGGCGGGACCCGTCCACCCACCGTGGTCCCGAACTATCCCCCGTGGAATTCCGATGCCGCCGGAGGGGCCGATCAGGCCCGCTTCACGGCCGACCTGGACTGGATGCCGCGGATCGTCATCCTCGCGAAGAATACGTATGTCTGGCTCGATCAACTGTCGAAAAAGTACCGCCGTCCGATTTCAAGGATCGACCAGGTCCCCGACGAGGAGCTGGATCAGCTGGCGAGGTGGAACATCACCGGGCTCTGGCTGATCGGGATCTGGGAGCGGAGCTCCGCCTCGCAAAAAATCAAACAGATGACCGGAAATCCCGAAGCCGTTGCGTCGGCATACTCGGTCTACGATTATGAGATAGCGGCCGAACTCGGGGGAGAGGAGGCCTTTCTCAACCTACGCCACCGGGCATGGCAGCGCGGGATCCGCATGGCGGGGGATATGGTCCCCAACCATATGGGGATCTATTCCAGGTGGATGATCGAGCACCCTGACTATTTTATCCAGTCGGAAGAGAGCCCCTTCCCGAATTACCGGTTCAGCGGCTCGAATCTTTCCGAACATTCCGGTGTCGACATCCGCATCGAGGACGGGTATTGGACGAGAAGGGACGCCGCGGTGGTCTTCCGGCGGGTCGATACGCGGTCGGGGCAAACGCGGTACGTCTATCACGGCAACGACGGCACAAACATGCCGTGGAACGACACCGCGCAACTCGATTTCTTGAAGTCGCACGTGCGGGAAGAAGTCATCCGCACCATCCTGCACGTCGCGCGGAAGTTTTCGATCATCCGGTTCGACGCCGCGATGACGCTCACCAGGCAGCATTTCCAGCGCCTCTGGTATCCGCAGCCCGGTTCGGGGGGAGACATCCCGTCCCGGTCCGACCACGCGATGACGAAGGAGGAGTTCGACCGGATGTTTCCCGTCGAATTCTGGAGGGAGGTGGTCGACCGGATTAACGCCGAGATGCCGGAGACGCTCCTTCTCGCCGAGGCCTTCTGGCTTCTGGAAGGGTATTTTGTCCGGACGTTGGGCATGCACCGGGTCTATAATAGTGCGTTCATGCACATGCTGATGGGCGAGGAGAATGCGAAATACCGCGCGCTGATCAAAAATACGCTCGCATTCAATCCCGAGATCCTCAAACGTTACGTGAATTTCATGAGCAACCCCGACGAGGAGACCGCCATCGAACAGTTCGGCCGGGACGACAAGTATTTCGGAGTCGCGGTCATGATGCTCACCCTCCCCGGTCTTCCGATGCTCGCGCACGGCCAGATCGAGGGGTTCAAGGAAAAGTACGGGATGGAGTACAAACGCGCCTACTACGACGAGACTCCGGACGAGGACCTCGTCCGCAGGCACGAGCGCGAGCTCTTCCCGCTCATGCGCAACCGCCGTCTCTTCAGCCATGTCGTGAATTTTGAGCTCTACGATTTTACGGGTGCCGGGGGCGGAGTGAATGAAAATGTCTTCGCGTACTCGAATATGGACGGGGGGGATCGTGCCCTGATCTGCTATCACAACAAATATGAGGAGGCGGCGGGTTGGATCAGGACCGCGGTCCCGAAGGTCGAATCTTCGGAACAGGAGTCCGGGAAGAGACTCGAGACCAGGAACCTTGCCGAAGGGCTCGCGCTCGATACAGAGTCCGGGGTGTTTTATCTCTTCAAGGACCGAAAATCAGGCCTGGAATACATCCGGTCGGGAAGGGAGTTGCGCGATCACGGCTTGTTCGTCCGCCTCGGCGCGTTTCAATATCAGGTCTTCATGGATTTCAGAAGGGTTGAGGACCACCGGGGCGAATATGGCGTTCTCGCGGCGGAGCTCGATGGAAGGGGAGTTCCGGACCTCGAGGGTTCGTTCCTGGATATGCGTCTGAGGCCGGTGCATGACGCATTCTCCCTGCTCGTCGGCGAGGGCAACCTTGCATGGCTCAGGGCTCTTTGCTCGGGGCAAGGAATGGGGCCGGGATCCACCGAAGGAAGAGAGGCGCTCCTTGCGGCCTACGCTTCGTTTCTAGGGGTCGCCACCCGGTTTCTGGGCGACGCGCTGGGTGAAGCGGAGGCGCTCACGGAGCTGGGGAAACGTCTCGAATCCCTGGAGATTCTTGCCGGGCCGGCGACGGAAGAGGCAGGGAAAGGCGGGAAATCGCGAAAAAAGTCGGGGAAAAAGCTCTCACCCGACCCGTTGCGTCTGATAGAGACGCCGGAAGATCTTGCGCTTCTTTTCGCGTGGCTGGTGACAAGCGGGCTCGGGAGAGTGATCTCTCCGGAGATTATTCCGTTGGAGAGCTCTTCGATCTTCGAGAGGCTTAAGCTTGAGGCGGAGATTCATCCTCTTCTCGGTGAAGGCATCCATGCTGAGGGTTCTCCCGGAAGCGGCCACCCGACGGTGAACCGGCTGAGACTCTTGATCCGCTTTCAGATGACGTTTGCGCAGGCGACGGAAGAAGAGACGCTCGGGGCGGTGAAAGAGCTGCTCGACGACGCGGCCGTGCAGAGCGACCTTCGTGCGAACGTCTACAAGGGAGTCCATTATTACAACAGAGAATCATTTGACTCGCTGATGGACTGGTTGTTTCTTGTGGGGATGGTAATCGGGGGCTCTATCGGAGCGATTCCCGTTGCCTACGCGTGGCTTCTGAAGGTGAAGGCGGACTCCGAACGCTCCGGGTATCGGCTCGAGGAGCTGAAGGGGCTTCTCCTGGTTAACGATCTCAAGGAGCCGGTAGCCGCAGCCGGTAGCCGCAGCCTTTAGGCTGCGGAAAAAAAGCCCGCGACCTGAAGGTCGCGGCTACCGTTACCCAGGGCATGCCGCCCGATGGCAGATAGCCCAAACATTTTTCATCATTCGAGAGGTCACAATGCGGGACGTACTATCCATCATCCTGGGAGGCGGAAGGGGCGAGCGCCTCTATCCGCTCACCAAACACCGGGCAAAGCCCGCGCTTCCGCTGGCCGGCAAATACCGGCTGATCGATATTCCGGTCAGTAATTGCATTAATTCGGGCATACTGAAAATCTACGTGTTGACGCAGTTCAACTCCGCATCGTTGAACCAGCACATCGCCAACACGTACCGATTCTACCCGTTCATGAAAGGGTTCGTGGATGTCCTCGCCGCCCAGCAGACGCCCGTGAGCCCGGATTGGTTCCAGGGCACCGCCGACGCGGTGCGAAAAACCCTTTGGGTGATGAACCCCTGGAAAGTCGACGATTATCTGATTCTGTCGGGGGATCATCTCTACCGGATGGATTATCGTTTATTCATGAACCACCATCATGCCACAAACGCGGATGTGACCATCTCGGTGGTGCCTGTCGAGGAATCGAAAGCCTCCGGCTTCGGGCTGATGAAGATCAACGATCACGGGCGCGTGGTCGAGTTCAAGGAGAAGCCGACGGGCCAGACACTGGCCGGAATGCGCGTCGATCCGCAGGTGCTCGGATTGGGTCCCGGTTCGGCGTCGAAAACTCCGTATCTCGCTTCGATGGGCATCTACATTTTCACCAGGAAGGCGCTGGTGGATCTCCTCACGCGGTATCCCCAGCACGTCGACTTCGGGCGTGACGTCATCCCGGAGGCGATCCACGACTTCAACGTCCAGGCCTACGCATTTCGGGGATACTGGGAGGATATCGGGACGATCGAATCGTTCTACCACGCCAACCTGGAGCTGGTCCGGCAGCCGAAACCGGCCTTCAGTTTCTTCGACGCCGATTTTCCCATCTATACCCGCCCCCGTTTTTTGCCCCCCTCCAAGATTTTGAAGACGCGGGTGGAAGAGTCGATGATTTGCGACGGCTGTCTCATCAAGAGCTCCGAAATGGTGAATTCGATCATCGGGGTGCGCACCCGCCTCG
Source organism: Bacteroidota bacterium (assembly GCA_036522515.1). NCBI lineage: Bacteria > Pseudomonadati > Bacteroidota > Bacteroidota bacterium. Next base: position 19,294 of record DATDFQ010000045.1, on the reverse strand, counting down.
AGGAGAAGACCTCGATCGAGAATACGCTCATGATGGGAGCGGATTACTATCAGTCGGAAGCCGAACGCACGGCAGACCTCAACGCAGGCGTAGTCCCGATCGGAATAGGCGCGGGATCGGTGATGCGCAACGTCATCCTCGATAAGAACGCCCGGATCGGGAGGAACGTGAAGATCATCAACAAGGACAAGATCGACAATGTCGAGCGCGAGAGCGAGGGGTATTGGATCCGAAATGGAATCGTCATTGTTATCAAGGATACGACGATTCCCGATAACACAGTCATTTGACCTGATCGATCCGGGACTGGATGCCTGAACCCACGAGAGAAGTTGTGATGGTCGCCTCCGAAAACGACGCCCTCAAGGGAGGGAAAGTCGGGGGTGTCGGAGACGTCGTGCGGGATCTCCCCAGGGCGCTGGCCAGGGTGGGTTTGCGGGTCACCGTCATCGTCCCGTCGTATGGTTTTCTGCACAAGAATAACCCCGCCAGGCTGTCGTCGCGCGTGCAATTCCCCTTCGCGGGAACGACCCATGAGGGGGAACTATGGGAAGTCACGCCGAAACGGGTCGTCGAAGGGGTCACTTATCTGGTGTTCGAACATGCGGAGATACGCGGGAACCCCATTTACTGCCACGATCCTCCCGGCGAAGCGTTCGCACAGGACGCCTCGAAGTACGCCCTCTTCTGTTCCGCCGTCGGCCGGTATCTTCTCGAGCAGAAGCGGGAATACGTGCTCCACCTCCACGATTGGCATACAGGCGCGCTGCTTTTGTTAAGAGAGCTTCATCCTGAATTCACAGGGCTCAAACGCCGTAAGACAGTCTTCACGATTCACAATGTCGCGATCCAGGGGACCCGGCCGATCAGGGGAAAACTCTCCTCGGTCGAGCAATGGTTCCCGGAGTTGTTCGGAAAAACGGACTGGATCTCCCGGTGGAAAGATCCGCGGTATCCTGATCCCACATTCACGCCGATGGCCGCCGGAATCCGGCATGCGGACCGGGTCAACACCGTTTCCCCCACGTACGCTCATGAGATCCTGGTGCCGAGCGATCCGTCCGTGGGATTCATCGGGGGGGAGGGGCTGGAATCATTTCTCGCGGAGGCCCGGGACGAGGGGCGGTTGTTCGGGATCTTAAACGGTTGTGAGTATCCGGAGAGAACAGAGGGCCTCAGAATGCCACTGGGAAAGCTCTGTGCGCTCCTGGAAACGGAAACCGCCGGATGGAAGGAGCGTAAGGGAGATCCGTCCCGCAGTGAGCTGGTTGCGCGAATCCATTCGGTCCGGGACCAAAAACCTGCGGTACTCCTGACGAGCGTCACCCGGGTGGTCGACCAAAAGGTGAGATTGCTGGTGGAGAAGGGCGCCGGGGGCATGCGGGCGATCGACACGCTCCTTTCCATCCTGTCGAAGTACAACGGCGCTTACCTTCTCCTCGGCACGGGGACTTCCGAGTATGAAGATGAACTGATGGCTGTCCACCGCGAGAATGAGAATTTTCTCTACCTGCGCGGATATTCGGAATCGATCGGGGAGGTGCTCTATGCAAACGGCTCGTTGTTTGTCATGCCGAGCCTCTTCGAACCGTGCGGCATCAGCCAGATGCTCGCGATGCGCGAGGGGCAGCCGTGTGTCGTTCACGCGGTGGGGGGACTCAAGGATACGGTAAGCGATGGCGTAAACGGCTTCCAGTTTACCGGAGCGGGTTTAAGCGGAAAAGTCGATGCGTTCATCGATGTGATGGGAAAGGCGCTCCGTCTCCATTCGGCCGGCGGGGAGGGCTGGAGCGCGATATCGGCGGCCGCCGCCAGAGCCCGCTTTACCTGGGAGGGGAGCGCGCGCAAGTACGTGGATTTGCTGTATAGCTGATTACCCTGTCCCGCAGTTCCCCCACATACATCTCAAACCGCACCCAGGAGCGAAGCCACGCAGCCTGAAGGCTGCGGCTACCGAACCTTCGGGACACGGTAGGCGCGACCTTCAGGTCGCGTGCAAATCATTTCCCTCGTTCCCACGCTCTGCGTGGGAACGCATATTTCGGCCGCTCTGCGGCCGGGGTATCGGTAGCCGCAAGCTTTAGCTTGCGGGTTTTTGATCGAGGAGCTGCGGCATGGCGGGAAAAAGACCGCAGCCTAAAGGCTGCGGCTACCGACTCTTCGGCTTCCAACCCGTCCGTTTGACAGTGAGGTAGTTTATGCGTAATTTCATACGTTTATTGGTCTAATTAGAGCGTATTGACGCGCAAAACTATCCGGCCCATCATATCATCAGCAACAAACAGCCCCCTGGAGGAGCCCATCCTCTGCCGGAGACCCCTCTAATCGGCAAGCCCTTCGTCGTCGGATTACTTTTACTAGTACTGCTCCTCTGCGTTTTCCCCGTTTGCAGCCAGGAACTACCATTCACCTATTACACTCCCGAGAGTGAAGTAAACCCTCTCCCCTCATCGGATGTGAAGGCCGTCTATCAGGACAGGCTCGGATACATCTGGATGGTCGTCTACTCTGGGGGTCTCGTCCGGTACAACGGCTATAGAAATGAATTGTTCAAGGTGGAGGACGGTCTCCCTGTCCTCGATGTCCGCGAGGTGCATGAAGATCAGTTCGGAAGGCTTTGGGTCTCTTCCGACGCGGGTCTCGTCGTCTCGCAGCTTACCCTCGGCGAGTACACTGGCGGCGGCCGGATTCATTTCACCTCCCGGATCGGATCGACCGAGCTTGTGAGAAGTGCGCTCCAGGAGAACCGAGTCGCAGCCGATCCGAGGGGGGTCCTCTGGGTCGGCACACGGGAGAACGGGATCATCCGCTACCATTTCCTGGGGATGGACTCGGTCCGGACAGACACGATCCGCACCGATCCCTTCCGTGAAGGGAAGAACAGGGATGTGCGCGCGATCGTCGTCCGGAGAGACAGTTCCGTCTGTGTCAGCGTGGGGGGAGGAGGGCTGCTCTTTTTCAAGAACGACACCACCGGTTTTGAACTTCTGGCGGGGAAAGAAAACATCCTCCCGTCAAATGCGGATGCGCTCTATGAAAGCTTTTCGGGTACGCTCTACGGAGGATCCCAGAACGGGCTTGTCTGGCGGCTGGCGGGGACCGGGGCTCAACGCCGCGTCGAACAGGTCAGCAGCGATCTCAAGAGCCGTATCACCTGTATCACGCAGGAAGCCGACGGAACATTCTGGTTCGCGAGCGAGGGATCAGGGGCCGCGAGAATCCTCGTCAACGCCCCACCGGCGGGCGACAGGGAGGAATTCGAGCGCCGTTTCACCTACTCGCGCAGAAACGGGTTGCTCAGCGAAAATGTCAGCAGCATCATGCAGGACCGCGAGGGAAACGTCTGGATCGCGCAGGTCCTCGGAGTCTCCAAGCTGAAGAATAACTATGCTGCGTTCGGCGACTTTACCGCCACATCTCACAGCGGCGCCAGGCCCAACCTGACGAATCCTTCGGTGCCCGCGGTGATCCCTCCCGCGCACCTCCTCGGCTCCTCAATTATTCTCCTCGGCACGTCGGGCGGCGGGGTGGCTCTGGTCGACGAGAGCGGGGATGTCGAATCGATCCAGGCCGATCGCGGCCTGCGAAATAACTGGGTCAACGGCCTTGCGCTCGATGAAAGAAGCCGTCTCTGGATCGGGACGACGCGCGGGATGAATTGCCTGTCGCTGGATCCCAGGTATCCTCCCCCGAAATCGTCGCAGGTTGTCCCTGTCACAGTGTTCAAGAAGCCGGGCCTTCTCGCCTCGTATAGCAACACCACCATTTACGCCTGCAAGAATTTCGCGCTGCCGGTTGCGCCCGGATCGAAGCAGTCTGTCACATCGATCTGGTTTACCGGTTATCAGAACCTCTATTGTTTCGCAGAAGGGAATTGGTACGTGTTTAGAACCCCATCGGGTCTCCCGGCGACGTTTCTGGCGGGAATCGCGCTCGACACGACGGGGATCCTCTGGGTTGGGACGCGCGACAACGGGCTCTACAGATCCCTCTCTACGGTGAGTCTCGCCGGGCTGAACAGCCTGCACTCGAAACCGGAACTGGAACCGGGGAAGGGAACGGAGAGATTCGGACGGGAAATAATCGACACGGTGTTCAAGAATGTTTGGAACGAATCGATCGGAGCGCCTTCAAACCAGATCGAGTCTCTCCTTTGGAAGAACGGACTGCTCTGGGCGGGGACGCCCGAGGGGCTCATGGCGTTGAAACCCGAGCCGCTCGAGTTGAAAGCGCAGATCAAGATCGCAAACGGGTTGCACGGGAATGACGTCACCAGCATGGCCTTTTCGCCGTTGACGGGTTCGTTGTGGATCGGAACCAACGGAGGGCTCGCCGAAATCGACCCGGCCAGGAAACGGGTTCTTCGCACCATCACGAAGCAGAACGGATTGATCGACAACGAGGTGTGGTTTTACAGCTCCGTCGCCGTGGGGGACGACGGGACGGTCTATTTCGGGACCGCCAAGGGAGTGTCGCTCTATTCCCCGCACCGCGATAAGAAGAATCAGGTGCCCCCGATTCTCCGGTTTCAGCAGGTCGCCCTGAGCGAAGACAACACGGGCGACAATGAGATCTCGTTTGAATACGCCGCCCTGAGTTACGCGAACGAACGGGAGGTGCGGTACAAGACCCGCATGGTCGGCTATGACCGCGATTGGTCGGCGGAAAAAACGGAAGTGAAGATCCGCTACACGAACCTCCCCGCCTTCCTCCTTTCAAAGCAGTACACATTCGAAGTGCTCGCCTCGAACAACGAAGGAATCTGGACAGAAACCCCCCTGACCTCCTCGTTCTCGGTTCAACCTCCCTGGTGGTTCAGGTGGTGGTGGTTCACGCTGAACATCATCCTGCTGGGAGTGGCGGTGGATGGATTCTTTCGATACAGGACCAGGGCTCTCGAGAAGAGGAGCCGCGATCTCGAGCGGGTCGTCGAGGAGCGAACGCATGAAATACGGCTCCGGTCGGAAGAAAACCGGCTGCAGGCCGAGGAACTTGCGACCACCAACGCGCAACTGGAGGAGAAAAACCGCGAGATCATCAAGACGCAGGAACAGCTCATCATGCAGGAAAAGCTCGCTTCCCTGGGGGCCCTGACGGCAGGCATCGCTCACGAAATCAAGAACCCCCTCAACTTTGTGAACAATTTTGCCGAACTCTCTGTCGACCTGATGAAAGAGCTCCGCGAGGACATCTCGGGGCAGGAGGAGCGGCTCGACCCGAAGACGCTTGTCGACATCCAGGATATCCTGAACGACCTTGAACACAATGCTGCGAAGATCAACGAGCACGGCAAAAGGGCCGACAGCATCGTACGGGGAATGTTGATGCATTCACGCGGGAAATCGGGGGAACGGATGCCGGTGGACATCAACACGCTTCTGGACGAATACGTCAACCTCGCGTATCACGGCCTGCGGGCGCTCGATTCCAACTTCAATATCACCATCGATACCGCATACGACAAATCGATCGGCCAGATCGAGGCCGTGCCGCAGGACCTGAGCCGCGTCTTCCTGAATATCGTCAACAACGCCTGTTACGCGGCCAACGAAAAGAAGAAGGAGGCCGGCGGCGGTTTCTCACCCAAGCTATCGGTCCGTACGAAGAACCTCGTCGAGAAGGTCGAAATCGGGATACGCGACAACGGGAAAGGCATCCCGCAGGAAATTCGCGACAAAATCTTTGAGCCGTTTTTTACGACCAAACCCACCGGGAAGGGAACGGGCCTCGGACTTTCGCTGAGCTACGACATTGTCGTGAAGCAGCACCACGGCGACATCAAAGTTGACTCGAAACCCGGCGAGTACACCGAGTTCATTATCGTTCTGCCGAAATAGGCCTCCCCTTCCGGCGCCGTCTTCCCCTCCGCGAACACAAAAAAAGGAGAGAGCGAACGCTCTCTCCTTTTTTACATCTGCGGTGATGCCCGAAGAGGCATCAACCGGCGGATCAGTACGTGCCGCCGCCGCCGCTCGACTTATTGACCCCCGCATACACCGTGGAGGCATCGGTGAGTGAGCTCATAATCGCGGCGCCCGGAAGTACGCTCATCGTCGCCGCTCCGCCCGCGGGCTGATTGGCTGCAACGAGAGCTTCTCCCCAGCCCATCAGGATAAACTGGAGGTTGGGGTCGGTCGCCTGGATTCCGTGGTTCGAAACCCAGTTGAATTCCAGCGCGAGAAGTTGCTGGGTGAGGAGATCCAGATCGCTCTTCACCGGCTTGTTCAGGATATTGTATGCTTCCTGGAGTCCGTCGCCAGTCCCGAGCTTGAACGGATCGGTGAGGATCAGTCCGCGGATGCTTGCAATGAACGTGATCAGAGTGGCCTTGCTCACCGTGGGGCTTCCGCTTCCGGTCAGAGCCGAGGAAAGTTGCTTCTTCCAGAATCCGGGCGTTAAGCCGGTCGTGGGCAGAATGCCGAACTTCAGGTCGTTGATTAACTTGCCGGACTTGGCTGCGAACCCGAAATTGTGGCCGGGCGAATCGGGACCGCCCGTGACGGATACGGAGCTGGCGGTAGTCTTGGAAAGATACGTTGTTCTGGTGGATGCAACAGTCCCGGTGTCGGCGACAACCGTATACGTTCCGTCCAGCACCTGTTCGAACAGGTAATTTCCGTTCAGGTCCGTCGAACGGGTTGCCATAAGCGTATTGCCTGTGCCGAGCAACAAGACGCTCACGCCCGGGATTCCGGTTTCGCTTCCGTCCCTGACACCGTTGCTGTTGGCGTCGGTGAACACCGTGCCAGAGATGTCAAACACTCTCGCGCACGCACCGGCGATGAATCCGACGGAAGTTCCCTGGTTCGTGTTGACCGAAGTGAGAATGATTCCCTCTTTGACGGTCCCGGCGTAGGTCAAAGTGAAATTCAGGCTATCCGGTTTGTTCGTTCCGTTGCTCGGATGCCACTCGATGCCCGGGTCGATGTTCGGGTCATTGTTCGATGTGACGCCGTTGCCGGGAGACGATGCGGCGAGAGTCCCGGCGCATCCCGGAAGCTCCAACCGGTAATGCATGTCGACGTTCGGTCCGGTGACGAGGTACGAAAACGTCGTCTGGTTGTTGGCCAGCGACCGTCCCAGGTAGGTAACAGTAAACCCCTGGAGAACGACGCTTTGCGGGATATTGGCGACAGGGGTGGAGGCCCTCAGTCCGTCGTTCGGCTGGGACTGAGTCGGCATCGATTCGGTCGGATACTTCGACCGTTCGCAACCTGACATAAGGACGAAGAGCGCGACGATGACGGCGGCGCCCAACGCTGCGACTGATGAGACAGTTTTCATGAACAACTCCTCCTGATAGTGGATAGGTGTTGGTTACTTTTTTTCGGTCTTGAACAGAAATGAGGTGTACGATTGCCACGGTGCCGATGCGCGGGTAACTCCTCCCGGGGTTGTCATCGCATAAAACTCCGAAGACGTACTTGCTTGACAGATCAGCGCAAGGATTGGCGAAGCGATACCGGGGAACCGTAAACAATGATTAAAGATAAACTAATTTCCTTGAGATGCAAGGGGGAGGGTCGCATTTTACCCGTATTGTCCCCGGAATTTTCCGGCGCGTCGTGAGGGGGTGACCGGCCCGGACACAAGGGGTACCCGGCGGGACTCAGGGCTGCGGGGCGGAGCGGTTCCTTCCGTTGTACTGGAGGACAAGCATCGTAATGTCGTCAGCGTGGGGGAACCCGGCCTCGAATTTCTCCACCGAGGTATAGACCGATTGGACCATTTCCCTGAGGGGAAGGTCTTTTGACTGCTGCAGGCAGGTGATAAGGTTGGATTCCCCGTAGAGCTCCCGGAGGTGGTTCATCGCCTCGGTCACCCCGTCGGTGAACATAAAGAGCTTTTCCCCGGGCTGGAGGGAGATTTTCTTGACATCATACTCGATATCGTCGAGCATCCCGAGGAGAAGCCCCTCCGTGGGCTGAAGCGGCTCGACCGACCCGTTATTCCGGACGACATAGGGGGGGTTGTGGCCGCCGTTGGTGTATTGTATTTCCCCGGTGCGGGTATTGAGGATTCCGTAAAAAATTGTGACGAACATGGCCATATTGCTCTCGGGAATCAGCAGCGTATTGACCCTTCGAAGGCACTCCCCGGGATTGCCGATCTGCATTGCGATCGATTTCAGCAGCGTCCGGCTTACCGCCATGAAGATGGCCGCGGGGACGCCTTTTCCCGAAACATCCCCCACGACGATCGCCAGCCTGTCCTGGTCGATGAAGAAGAAATCGTAGAAATCTCCGCCGACCTCCTTCGCGGTGATCATCTGGGCGAAGATATCCATCTCCGTCCGGGAGGGGAACGGGGGGAACGTCCTGGGGAGGATCGACTGCTGGATCTTCGTCGCGGTGTTTAAATCGCTCTGGACGGAGACCAGTTGTTCGTGTTCCTCGCCGGCGCGTTTGATGATCTCCAGATGATGGAGCGTCTTGTTGATTGTCAGCTCAAGGTCGTTGAAGTCGATCGGTTTTGTCACGAAATCGAACGCCCCCCGGTTCATGGCGGTCCTGATGTTTTCCATATCGCCGTAGGCCGAGACGATGACCGCTTTCAGGGCAGGGTTGTTGAATTCGCCGATCTTGGTGAGCAGCGTGAGGCCGTCCATCTCCGGCATATTGATGTCGGACAGCACGACGCTCACGTCGGGATGCTCGGCGATCCGCACCAACGCCTCGACTCCGCTCTGCGCGAAGAGGAACTCGTATTCGTTCTCGCGGATCTGCTTCCGGAATTTCTGGCGGATCAACGACTCCAGATCCGGTTCATCGTCCACGACAAGCATTTTAACGGGCATTCCGCCTCCCGATCGTACTAAAGTGCAAGGACATCTTTCTTGAGTTTGTCGAAGTCAAGCGGTTTGGTAAAATAGTCTTCGGCGCCGAACTGCATTGCTGTCTTGTAATTGGTCTCGTCGCCGTACGCCGTAATCATGCAGACCCGGAGCTGGGAGAAACTCTCCTTCACATTCTTGAGCAGCTCGAGGCCCGTCATTCCGGGCATATTGATGTCCGATAGGACGAGGACGACGTCGGGTGTCGAGAGGCCCTTCAGGAACGCAAGCGCTTCCTCGCCCGAGAAGGCGAAGACCAGTTCGATAACCCCCTCCCGTATCTCCTTCCGAAACCGCTGCCTGAACAGGAATTCGACATCCCGTTCATCGTCAACAACCATCACTTTCATGGCGATACCCTTCTCTCAGGATAGGTTTTTTGGGATTGTGATCGTGAATTCTGCGAACTCACCCTCCTTCGAATCGACGGTGAGCTCCCCTTTATGTTCGTGAACGATGATGTCGTAGCTGAGGGAGAGGCCGAGTCCCGTTCCCGCCCCGCTCGGCTTCGTCGTGAAAAAGGGATTGAAGATCCTGTCGAGGATGTTCCGGGGAACGCCGTTTCCGTTATCCCGGATCTTCACCTGGACCCTGTCGCCGAGGTTCTTGGTGCAGATGGAAATCGTCGGCGTGAACCCGTCCAGCCTCATTTTCTTTTTTTCGTTCGCGGCGTAACAACCGTTGTTCACGATGTTCAGGAAGACCCGGCTGATGTCCTGGGGAACGACCTCTATTTTTTCCAGGGTCTCGTCATAGGAACCCTCGATCTTGACGTTGAAGGAGGAGTCCTGGGCGCGCAGGCCGTGATAGGCGAGATTGACATACTCGGCGAGCAGCGCGTTGAGATCCGTGGCCTGACGCTCGCCCGCCTTGCCGCGGGAATGAAGAAGCATCCCCTTGACGATGCTGTCGGCGCGCTTACCGTGATCGTTGATTTTGGTGACATTCTGCTCGAGATCACTCAGGAGCTCCTCGATGACCGAGGCGTTCGCCGGGTCGAGCTTCGCCCTCTGCTTGTTGAGCTCCTCTTTGAGCTCCTTCGTGAGGTCGCTCGAAAGGACCGCAAAATTGTTGACGAAGTTCAACGGGTTCTTGATTTCGTGCGCGATGCCGGCGGTGAGCTGGCCGAGCGAAGCCATCTTTTCCGAAAGGACAAGTTGTTTCTGCGCCTCCTGCAGTTCCCGGAGCGCCGCGACGGCCTGCTCGCGGCTGGCTTCGGATTGCTCACGGGCGAGTTGAGCGTCCCTCAACGCTTCTTCTGTCTTCTCCTGCTGCCGTTGAAGTTCCCTCGTTCGCTCGTTGACGAGCGAGAGAAGTTCGGTTTCCCTTCGCTTGAGCTGGCGGACTCGCAGGGTATAGACGCCGGGTCCAAGCCCCGCGAAACCGAAGACCACCAGGGCATAGAACCACGAGGTCTGGTAGAAGAACGGCCGGAGTGAGAAGGAAACGGAGGCGCCGGTTTCGTTCCAGACGCCGTCGTTGTTCGCCGCGATCGCCCTGAACGTGTACTCTCCGTGGGGAATATTGGTGTAGTACGCTTCCCTCCGGCTTCCCGCGTCGACCCACTCCTTGTCGAAGCCCTCCAGCTTATACTTGTAAGCGACTTTCTCCGGCCCGAGAAAACTGATCCCGGCATAATGAAATTCGAATTTTGTCTTCCCGGGAGCGAAGTCCGATTTGCCCTGAGGGTCGATCGATTCGCCGTCGACCTTCACCTGCTCAATCACGACCGGCGGCGGGATCGCGTTCAACGCGATCTCCGAGGGGCGGATCATCGCGACCCCCTTCACCGTCGCGAAACAGAGTCTTCCATCCCGCGTCCTCCATCCGGCCGGCTGATTGCCTCCATTGCATTCCCGATTCTTCATCCCGTCCGCGGTACCGTAGGCGATCGAGTGGACCCGGTCGATCTTTCCGTCCGCGAAATCGTTCAGCTCGTTCCGGCTTACGCGATAGATGCCCTTATTGCAATCGGTCCAGAAGTTGCCCTTGTCATCTTCGAGGATCAGGTACGAGGCATAATCGAACATGCCGTCCTTGGGGGTGATCGGCGTGAACTTGCCGTCCTTGAACCGGTTCAATCCGCCGCTGGAAGTGCCGCACCAGAGCGTACCGGCGGAATCCTCGTGGATGACGAACACCTGCGGATCCGAGAGGCCCTCCTTTGTCCCGTAGTTGACAAATTTCCCGTCCTTGAATTGACTCACTCCATTATCAGACGAGATCCAGAGCGAGCCTTTGCGATCGATCATCACGTCGAGCATAACCTCCGAGGGGAGCCCGTCCCGCTTCCCGAAGCGTGTGATGGCACCGTTCGAAGAACGGAACAGCCCGCTGCGGGTGGCAATCCAGATAGAGCCGTCATGATCTTCGGTCATGGCGGTGACATTTTGGGTCGAGATGCCCTTTACCACCGCGATCCGGGCGGGAGACTTCGCGGAAGTTCCCGGGACAAGCAGATTCAGCCCTTTGTTCGTGCCGATCCAGAGGGTCCCCGACCGGTCTTCGAAGAGCGCGCCCAAACCGTTGAAGGAGAGACCCTGTTTGGTCGTATAGATCTCAATCGCACCGTCTTTATACCGGCTGAGGCCCCGGTCGAACGATCCGACCCACAGACTGCCGTCGCGGGATTCGCACATGACGCTGACCAGGTCGCTTGCGAGCCCGTCCTCCGCGGAAAGCGTGATGAATTTTCCGTCCCGAAGGCGGATCAAGCCGCCGCCGTTCGTCCCGATCCAGATGCTCCCCTCCTTATCTTCGAAGAGAGATCTGAGATCCGAGGTCGGGAGGCCGTTCTGCGTGGTGAAATATTCAATGGCATCGGCGGCCGATCCTTCCGCGCCCCCCCGGTGTCCGATACGGCCCAGCCCTTTGCCGTTCACACCGAACCAGATGTTCCCCTCTTTCTCCTGGAAGAAACCGGCGATATCGTTGAAACTCCGGTCTTTTTCCCGCCGGTAGTTGACGAACGCCCCATGTTCATAGCAGTCTATCCCTTCGTCAGTCCCGATCCAGACATTTTTGTTCCTGTCGACGAACACGGAATGGACGTGATTGCTCGAGAGTCCGTCCTTCGTCGTGAAGTGCGAGCGCGTTCCGTTCGTGATCCTATCGAGCCCCCGGCTCGTGGAGATCCAGACATTGCCCAGGCTGTCATCCAAAAAGGCGGCCGCGATGGTTGTCCCGGCCGTGTCGGTGAGTTTGAACGTCCTACAAGTTCCTCCCGAGGAGTCGGGGATAAACTGATTTACCCCCTGCGGCGTCTCGAACCAGAGGCTCCCCTTGCTGTCGCAATAGAGCCCCAGGAGCGTGTCGCTCGCCAATCCGTCCTTTGTCGTGAAATTCTTAAGCGTCTCGTTGCGGAAGCGGGCAAGGCCGTTCAGTGTCGCGAACCAGATTGATCCGCGTTTGTCGTCGGCCATTCCGTTGACGGTGAGAGACCCGAGACCCTCTTTTGTCGTGTAGATCTTGGATTTGCCCTGCTTCAAACGGGCGACTCCGGCGGGAGCGCCCGTCCTGAACCAAATCGCCCCATCCTGGTCCTCCAGGAGTTGAGCTATATTGTGGTTCAGCAACTCCGGACAGTTACTGCGGTCATAGACGGTGAAACGCAATCCGTCAAAGCGGACGAGCCCTTCCTGTGTGCCAAACCAGAGATACCCGTCGCGCGATTGAATGATCGCTTCGACCGTGTTCTGGGGAAGGCCGTTGTCGGTCGTCCACACCTCTCGAATGTACTGGGAGATCGCCTTGCGTGGATCGAGGGCGAATGCGCTTCCGGGGAGGCTTGCGCAGAGAGCGGCCAGGACGAGGCACCCGATCAGGGGCCGTATCGAAGCTTTTTTCTTCATCTCGGGGTATGTTGCGGCACTTTTAAACAAGTCGAAAGATACTCATAAAATCCTCTCTCCGCAACACTACGCGGCCCGCCTCATCGCCGCGCTCTGCGCCGCAATCCGGACGGTCTCGAGGGGTCGGTAGCCGCAGCCTTTAGGCTGCGGTCTTTTCCCGACATGGCACAGGTCCTCGATCAAAAAACCCGCAAGCTAAAGCTTGCGGCTACCGATACCGCGGATCTCGTTCTGCCGCTCCGCGGCGCTCTGCGCCGCAACCCGAATGGGACCCGCCATCTCGTTTGACGTTATGCAACTAATTGAGTAACTTCCCCGTGAAGTCCAGCCGGTTTCCGAGGGGTCTATGGATCCGAACATCGTCATCCTTGCCGCGGGGATCTCCTCGCGGATGAAAAAGTCGATAGAGGCGGAGGCCCCGGTTGAGGGGAATCTTGCCGACGACGCCCGCACGAAACCCAAATCGATGATCGGCCTGGGGGAGGGGCGCCGCCCCTTCCTTGACTTTCTGCTTGAGAATGTGCGGGAGGCGGGGTATTCCGACGTTGTCCTTGTTCTCGGCGAAGGGGATTTCGCGACGCGTGAGTATTATTTCCCGGCCGGCGGAAGCGGCGGCTTTCCCGGACTCCGGCTCACAGCTGTTCTTCAAGCCATTCCCCCGGGACGCAAGAAGCCGCTCGGAACCGCGGATGCCCTCCTCGGGGCGCTCAGATCAAGAACCGACTGGAAGGGGAAGAAATTTACCGTCTGCAATAGCGATAACCTCTATTCTGTCCGGGCGTTGCGCCTTCTTTTGGAAAGCCCCTGCGAGTGCGCGCTGATCGATTACGACCGTGTCGCACTCGAGTTCGAGCCGTCGAGATTCGAACAGTTCTCGGTGATTGAGAAGGATTCGGAGGGGTACCTCACGAGGATCATCGAAAAGCCATCGGCAGGGCAAATCGCCGCTTCGCCCGACGCGGCAGGAAGAATCGGAGTGAGCATGAATATCTTCCGCCTCTCCTATAACCTTATTCTGCCGATTCTCGGCCTGGTTCCCCTCGATCCCCTGCGCGCCGAAAAGGAGTTGCCGGCCGCGGTCATGATGCTGGTCGAGCGGCATCCGAAATCGATGGCGGCGATACCGCTTTCGGAGCATGTTCCCGACCTTACGTACCACAGCGATATTGCGCATGTTCAGGAGTTTCTGAAGCATACCTCTCGAAACGATCTATAGCCGCACTCTCATCCCAGAAGGAGGTCGTGAAATGAAAAAACAACTCTCCGTTCTCGCGCTCGCCGCACTTGTCGCAGCCGGTTGCGGCAGGAAGGCCGAAGAACATAAACTTATTTTTGCCTTCGTCCCGAAGTTGCTCGACAACCCGGTGTTCCAGGTGGCATGGCAGGGGGCCCAGGCGGGGGCGAAGGATCTCGGAGGCGGGGCGATAGAAGTCCAGCGCTTCGCGCCGGTGAAGTCCGATGCGGTTGAGCAGGCGCAGATCATCGAGAGTCTGATCGAGCGAAAAGTGAACGGGATCGCCCTCTCCGTCAATGACGCGGATGCCCTCAAAGAGTCGATCGACAAGGCGGTCGATGCGGGGATTCCGGTCGTCACGTTCGATTCGGATGCCTCCAGGAGCAAGCGCAAGTCGTTCTACGGCACCAATAACGCCGGGAGCGGGAAGACGATGGGTGAGTACCTCGTGAAATACATGGGCAAGAAAGGAGAAATCGCGCTCCTGATGGGAACTCCCGGCGCTCCGAACCTTGAGGAGCGGAAGAACGGACTCCTGGAATATCTCAAGGAGTATCCCGACATCAAGGTTGTCGCCACGGAGTATTGCTACGACGACGTGAACAGGGGAGTGACCGGGATGGAGGCCGTCATGCAGGCGCATCGCGACCTCAAGGGATGGGTGTTGATCGGAGGATGGGGAATCTTCACGCCGCCTCCCGGTCCCTTTGCTTCCAGGAAACCGGGCGAGCTGACGGTGATCGCCTTCGACGCGCTTCCGGAAGAACTCGACTACGTCCGGCAGGGATATGTGCAGGCCCTGATCGGCCAGAAACTCTGGGGATGGGGGTATGAGAGCGTGCGATTGCTCAAGGATATTTCAGAAGGAAAGAACCCCGCGCCGGTCATCGACTCCGGAGTCGATATCGTCACAAAAGAAAATGCGGAAGAGTACGCGATGAAATGGAAGACCGGGAAGTTCTAGGAGCCTGTTCATAATGAGGGCTGGGCTGTTCACCCGAAGGGGAAAAATGTCCTGGATCCGGTGATGAATTCCGGGGCCAGGTAAGTGTCAGATTTGTGATCTGCATCATAGCCTGTCTGAAATTTATCCCTTAATTGGGGGGTATTCCAGCAAGACGCTTTTTCCATCCGTTCGTCAGATTTTCAACGACAACCTGGGAGTGATGCATTCCGGCGAATTCATATTTTTGAATGTTGCGGTCTTAACGGCGATTCCCTGCCTGTTTTTGGCCTACCAGTATTTCCTCCTGCGTAAGAGAATCAGGTCGGGAAAATACCAGGACCTTTCTATCGAGTAAAACGAGTAAGAGATGTAATCTCAGGTTTCTTCTACCCTTCACCTCTGCACCGCCGTGGCCCCGACTTCTCCTATGATCCACTTCTTCTGTAAACTCAATTCGGTTCCGATCTAAAGTGTCATCCTGAGCGCAGCGAAGGATCTTCCCGGTAGAAAAACCAGATCCTTCGGTCGCTTCGCTTCCTCAGGATGACAATGCGCCAGGATGCGGGATCCTTCCGTCGCTACGCTTCCTCAGGATGACAAGGCGCCAGCCTTCCAGGCAAAAAGTTCTACATTATCCTGACAAATCTCTGACACGCTTGCAGTAGCAAGTTCGTACCCTGAGAGTGTGAAAAACGTACTCCAGTGGTTATTCACAATCTGCGTCGTCTGCACCTTCAGGTGCAGCCCCTCAACCGGCCCGGTTGGCCCCGATGTCCTGAGCAACCTCCGCTTCGCGCCGAGCGCGTTCGATTCCTTCAAGAGAAACACCGAACTGAAGTTCTCCCTCAAGGTGCCGGAAACCTTGAATATCAGCATCGTCCGGCGGAACGCCTCCGGTGCGGATTTCCGCGTGAAGATTCTCATCGGGAATGCCCGCGAGACGAGAGGTTCTCACTCCGTGAGCTGGCTGGGAGACACCGACGACGGGCTCTTTGCGCCCGCGGGCATCTACTTCGCCCTCGTCGAGATCGGTTCCCAATCGTATGAGACTTCCGTCCAGGTCTTTCATTTCTGAATCAAACCATTACTCCGCTTCTCAATCCACAGGTCTTCAACCTAATAATTGGAGGGTCCCATGTTTAAAACAGAGTTGTCCATTCGACCCCGCGCGCGCATCGCGCTCACGGCATATTCGCTCGCCTCGGTTTCGATGATCTTTGTGACGCTGGCGATTTGGTCCGGGGGATGTAACGAGGATTCGGAACCCATTCCCGCGATCGAACACCCTTCATCGCCCCAGGTCCAGTCCGCCGGTTCGGAATTCCTCATCGGCCTCCTCGATGAGCTGAGCGCGATTGCCGACGGCGGTGCCCAGATCCCGGCCGGTTCAAGCGGCGTCATGAAATCCACATCCCGCCGGGAAATGGCGACCGATGGCGGAAAACGGATTATCGCATCGACCGCCATCGACACCACCTTTGTCTATGGAGAAGTGACACCCGACGGATTTGGCGCGGTCGTCACCGAGCGCCATCAATATCCGAAAGGCCTGCTTCTCATCACGGTCCGGAAGACGCACGGGGTACCGCAGGGGGGAATCGTCTCCGAAACAAGGAAATACATCTCGTTCGAAGACCTCCGGCTGGATAGCGCCCAGCAGTCGAACGTGACCGACGTGTACGCCTTGACGGGAGATACGATCGTCACACATGTGCTGCGGAACGGCATACTCGAGACATACACGTTCCGCCTTCCGGTTGTGACGCGGGTCGTAAGTCCTACGGATGGGTCGGTCCGCGTCACCTCCCGTTTCGGGGAGGCCGGTTCGGTTGTTTCCGAAGTCAGGGACGGGAGCGGAGCGCTCATCCAGCTGCGGAAAAACAACGGATTGGCGGACGGAAGTGTCGTGAGCTACACCCAATTCGCTGATTCGACCTGGCGGAGCATTCGAACAATCGGGCGGGCCGACGGCACCGTCTTCCGCGAAATAACATCGGGTCCGTAACCGTCTTTCCGGCCAAGGTGCAGCCATGCCCGATGCCCCCCATATCACACTCATCCTCGCCGGACTGATTCTTCTCTGGTTCTCCCCCGGGGTTGCGTTCGCTCAGGCGGATTCCGCCAATGAGCCGGATGCGGCCCCGGGTCTCTTTCAAGCAAACCTCTCCGGCGATCAACCCGGTAGCGAGGACGATTCTCTTCAGTTGAAGCTTCTTGATATCGAGTCCCGGCGGTTTCGTCGTCAATCGGATCATACAACTCTCTGGCACCGGCTCATCCCCTCAGTGCGCTTTTCTGCCAGCTTCGGATGGAAGGATGTCATTTTTCTCGATCCCGCGACGCTCGCGACCTCGCTTCTTCCGAAAGATGCATACAGAATCACAATCGGGATCTCCCTCGATGATATCCTCGATGATTCAAAACATGCAGAAGCTGAGATGATGTTGAACAAGATCGGGATCGAAACCCGGCACATCCGGATCCGGCGTGAGAAGTCGAGGTCCGGACTCTCGGAGAGACTGGAGAAAGTGCGTATCGAACTTGAGTCGCTCTGCGCGGAAGCGGCCGTCGTGGAGGATGAAGTACGCTTCAATGAAATGAGGTTTCGACAGGGTAAACTCGATTACGATGGGGTGCTGAAATCGAAACTGAGACTTATTGAATTAAATTCACGTCTCCAACTTCTCATGCTGGAAGAAAGAATGCTGGGACGCCAGCTCTCACACGATGTACCGCAATGAACCCTCGATGAATAAACGAACCCGCGGCCGTGCGCGCGCCGTGAAAAGGAAAAAGACCCGGAAACGGCCTGAAACCGTGCTGAAAGAGTCCGGTTCGCCCAAGCCAGAGTCGGCAGAAGCCGACGGCGAGAATCAGACTGTGGAGGACGTCCGGCTCCGGCAATACCTCGACCTTCTCCAGAATCTCTACTCATCGTTTCATCGGGGGGCCTCAAGAATCTGCGGCGACAGAGCCATGGCAGCGATTGCCCTCGCCATAGAAAGAGTTCGGTTGAAGGAGCAGGGGTTCAACCCCGAAACCCTGACTCAGGAGAGCGCCCTTCTGGTACTCGACCTGATCGAGTGCACCATCCTGAACGCGCCTTTCTTCAAGCGGTCCTCTCTCCGGCAATCGGCTCTTACGCAGGTATCGGAGATGTATGGCAGGCACTTCGATCTCCTCGAGCATTTTCAAGCCGTCGAACCGCTCGAACAGTTCTATTATCGTCTCAAAAAATGAAGTGTTCCGAATTGAACGGGCCTTCGCTGCCCGGTGATGGATTATCTTCGATGACAGGCCCGACACACGTAACGTTTGCGGAATTTCTCTACCTGCTTCTGCTCACAACGACGGGGGTATCACTTAATCCGTTGAACGCGGCGGTGATCGCCCTTTCATCGCTCTTGCCCGATGTCGACACCGCGGCGAGCACAGCCGGCAAACTCGCGCCGTTCATCTCGCTGAGGATCGAGCGGCGATTCGGCCACCGCACGATCACGCATGCTCTCATCTCGATCGCGTTTCTCGCGGCGGCTGCGCTGCCTCTCACGCTCGTGAACAGGGATTTGTACGTCTGTTTCATGACGGGTTACGCCTCTCACCCGTTTCTCGACACGATGACCGTCAACGGCGTGAAGCTCTTCTACCCCTTTTCTCCCGCCAAGTGCGTGTTTCCGCTTGAGGTGAACAACCCCCACCGGTACCGGGTTCGCACCGGGGGAAAAATGGACAGGGCGCTGGGGCTCATCTTCCTGCTCGGTTGCGTGCCGACATTCATCGTCTCCTATCAGGGGTACGAGCGCTTCATCCGGGCAACGCAACAAAATATTGAGGCCGCGGTTCGGGACTATGGCGAATTATCACGGGACAATACCGTCTTCGCCTCGATTACCGCATACAGCATGCTGACAAAACAGCCCCTCGAAGGGAGAGTTGAAGTCATCGGAGCGTTGAATCCACACACGTTGGTATTTCGTGGGCCTGACCGGATGCTCCATACGATGGGGAAGGACTTTCAGGCCGATTTCGTGGTGCGGACCATCCTCTGTGACCCGGGCCGACCGGCCAGATACAGGATTCAACATGTCGATGTGGGCGGGTGGCTTCTCGCCGAAGTGATTTCCTCACTCGACACATCGGCCGAAAACTTTCTTTTCGGCGATCTGACGACAGGCGACAGGGTCTCGCTTCCGGAAAATATCAGGGTGTTTACACCCGTATCGGGAAGCGCAGGCACGATCCGGTTCAATTTTGCCTCGTGTGAGGATATACGCGCATGCAATCTGGAAGGAGTTCTGGTCACCAAGGGAGTTCTCACCATCAAGACGATTCTGGCGAATGGGTCCGGCGAGCCTGATTCGGGATCCGGCATCCATTCCAGGCCCGAGAGCTATTCCAGGGTCGTCTCACTGATCGATCCGAAGGATTCC
>DATDFQ010000044.1 GCA_036522515.1 Bacteroidota bacterium | reverse complement strand
GTTATCCTACACGAGATTGCAATCACCATCATTCATATGTAACCACAACTCATTTGGAGGACGTATGAATAACCAACGTGCGAGCAAGCTCCTTGCCATTCTCCTGCTCCTCTTGCCGGCGGGCCTCATGGCACAAACCGTGACCGGAACAGTCACCAGCGAGGGACAACCCCTCTCCGGTGCAAATGTGATTGTGAAAGTTGCGGCGCCGTCTGTCGTGAAGGGGACAACCTCGGGAACTTCAACGGATGCGAGCGGAAAGTACGCGCTCAAGTTGGCTCCCGGGACTTACGACATTGTTTTCTCCAGCGTGGGGCACGAAACCAAAACCATCCCGGTTTCGCTGAGCGAAAACGAGGAGAAGGTGGTCAATGTCGAGCTCATGACGCAGGAGGTGAAGCAGCCGGAGGTCGTGGTGGTCGTCGGCGCGAGGGCCACTCAAAGGACCGTTACAGATTCTCCGCTGCCGGTCGACGTTTTTTCCTACCAGGAAATATCCCACACCGGACAGAACTCGTTTGACAAGATTCTTCAATATCGTGTTCCTTCATTCAACACGGCCCAGACTCCCGTGAACGATGCGACAGCGTTGTTGGACCCGTGGGAGATCAGGAATATGGGAGTCAGCAGGACATTGATTCTCATAAACGGCAAACGGAAAAACATCAGCGCACTCGTGTATACACAAACTTCTCCGAGCCGCGGTGAATCAGCCGTGGACATTTCTGCCATTCCGGTGGACGCAATTCAACGCGTGGAAATATTGAGAGACGGCGCATCGGCCCAATACGGTTCCGATGCCATTGCCGGCGTCGTCAACATCGTGTTAAAAGATAACACGGAAGGCGGGTATTCGACATTCAGTTCGGGCATCACCGACGCCGGAGACGGCGCGCATGTGGGGGTTGCGGTGAACAACGGCACCTCCATTTTCGATAACAAGGGCTTTTTCAACTACACGATCGACATGTCAAGAGTCAATGAAGCGCGGCGTTCGGGAATCGTCGACGCCGACGGCGAATTTGCGGACTTTGGGGATCCGGGGAGAGGGTACGATCTCAACTATATCAGGAATTTCCTGGCATACGACAAATATGCGGGCAATAGAAACTCCTCGCCCACGACATCGGCGGCAAAATACCTTGTCAACAGCGGAGTGAACCTGTCTGAAAACACGGATATTTATTTCAACGGACTTTATACCTACAAGAGAGTAAACTCCTACGCCAATTACAGAACGCCGTATTGGAGGAATCTCTCGGATTATCCGTATCTGAAGGATTTCTTTGCCGGCGGGGATTCGGCGGCTTATAAAGGATATATTCCCACGTTTGACGGAGACCTGGTCGATTACAACGCGACGGTCGGTTTTAAGTCAAGAAAAAACGGCTGGGATTACGATGCGAGCTTCACCCTTGGATTTAACAGCCAGGATTATGCGGTATTGAACTCTCAAAACCGATCCGATCTGAAAGACAGCACCGGGATCGATCTGTACAGGGAAAACAGCCCGATCAATTTCAAACCGGGCGGCTCAAAATTCTCACACCAGGTTTGGAATCTCGATGTCGCCAAGGCGGTGACAAATGAATTCAACATCGGCATCGGGTCGGAATTCAGAAACGAAACCTACGAAATCGTGCCGGGCGACAAGGCCTCCTGGGACGGACTCGGAGCAGATTCATATGCCGGGAACAGGCCCGAGAATTCCGGGATATTCAATCGTTATAATTTCGGCGGGTACTTTGACGCCGGATGGGATGTAACAAAATACTTCCTACTCTCCGGGACGGTCCGAAATGAATGGTACAGCGATTTCGGCAATGCATTCGTGTATAAAGTCAGTTCGCGGTTCAAGACTCTGGAAGACAAACTCACCCTGAGAGGATCCTATTCGACAGGGTTCAGGGCGCCGACGCTGCAACAGATCTACACTCAACGGGTGCAATACAGTTTTGTTCCGGGGAAGGGAATCCAATCAATCGGCCTGGTGAACAATGTCTCCCCGCAGGCAAGACTGCTCGGGGTGAAACCGCTGAAAGCCGAAGAATCAAAGAATCTTACGGTGGGCCTGGGGGCCAGGCTTACGGACGATATCAATCTAACATTCGACTTTTATAACATCGAACTCTCGAACAGAATTGTCATCAGCGACAGAGTTACCACCGATACAGTTACGAATTCCCAGGTTGAATTCTTTACGAATTCGATCGACACAAAAACGCAGGGCCTTGACGCGGTTCTCGATATCAAGAATATAGACGTCGGCGGCCTGTTGGGGTTCTCTATAGCCGGGAATTTTAATCTAAAAAATGAAAGGACCAGCGGAATCCTGCAGGTGAAAGGAACGGACGTGATCGGCCCCACGCAGGAAGCGTTATTCTTTACTTCCCGTCCCAAGGCGAAAATCGTGGGCACCGTGACATATCAGATCGATAAATGGAATCTGAATGTGAACGAAACCTATTTTGGAACCACCGAGTTCAGGCAAGCCGGGTTGGATCCAAATCTAAAGACTGTGTTCAACCCGAAAGTGGTAAGCGATTTCGCAATTTCGTACGACCTGTTCAATAACATCAACCTGTCGGCGAACGTCAATAACATTTTTGACATTCTCCCCGAATGGAAATATGAGGCGCTCAATGCCGCAGGTCAGGCGATCTTGAACGACCCCGCTCAGGTGAAAGTCCAGACCAATCTCATCACGTTCAACGGGCGCTACCAGATCACGACGTACGACGGGGTGCATTTCAGCCAGTTGGGGAGATTTTACAACGCTTCCCTGACGTACAGATTCTGAAACAAGGAGGCCCCCGTTGAACGCGGGGGCCTTTTCACGGCTTCAGGATCTTTTTCATGGGAAGCATCTCCATCGTGAGGCCGGGGGAGAGTTGATAACTGATGCGGTCCGAGCCTTCGAAACCGAGGGCCGCATAAAGCCTAATGCCGGGAAGGGTAGCCATCAGCTCCATTGATCTGAACCCCCTGGCGAGGGCCTCGGTTTCGCAGAGCGCGAGAATCGCCCGTCCGATCCCTTTCCTCGCCCATGAAGGGTGGACGAAGAAAGCCCGGATTCTTGCGGAATCGGTTCGTGGGTCGAGTTCCTCCGGCTCCCGGTCTGGGTAGCTATCCCCGCCGAAGAGTTTCTTTCTATGGCTCCATCCGCCGCATCCGACCAGAGCCTCGTCGGTCTCCGCGACGAAATAGGTGCCATCCCGGATTAAATCGGTGTCGACTCCGAACACGCCTTTGAGAGCCACTTCCATCTGTTCGGGAGTGTAATCTTCTGTGCCGAGGCCCCGGGCGGAAAGTCCGATGAGCTCCTCGATTGCGGGGCAATCGGCCAGGGTCGCTTTGCGGATTCTATAGTTAATCGCGGATTACCTCTTATTCAAGGGCGGGCCGGTCCGAGAACCTCCCAGCTCAGCTTCCCCAAGTTTGATGTTTTTTGCAACAACTCCAAGGGGGAAAGGACGCGGCGGCATCGGCCGTTTTGTAAACGAGGTCAACGGTTTGAATGTTATATCAATTCCTTCTTGCTGCTGCTGACAAATCATCCATACCGAAGCGTGGCCGGACCACGTCTGACTCTGATCCCTCGAGAGTACTGTAATCTTCGTGGTGTGTCTTCCTGCCTGGACCTTACAGGTGTACCACGTTGAGGCGCTTTCACCCTTCTCGAACTTAGCGGTATCGCTTGCTCCGTCAATTGAGATCTGAACTTGAGGGGGTCTTGCGGCCGCACCGCCGGGTGAGGGGGTGAGAAGAATCGAAAGCAGTCCTTCACGAACTGAAGGGTCCAACGTATACTCTGCGTCGATCTCATTCTTGTTTGTTTTGAACCTCAGCGACGATGTGTTGAGGGGCTCGGGTCGCTTCAGGTGTTTCTTAAGAACAGCACCCATACTTTCCTCCCTATTATTGACAAGCGTTCCTTTGATCTTGTCCCCATTCAATACGGCCGCGTCACGGTTCGTGCCGTAGATCGAGACATGCTCTCCGTCGGCGTCACTTTTCACAACATCGAACGGGACGCCGGCGACCAGAGGCCAGGTGGCTTCAGCGAGGGGATATAGTTCATAAATCGCGGTTTCGTACCCGTCGAGGGCCAAATCGACGACCGAGCCTGCTTTGTAAAGCTTTGGAGAGACCCACCTGGTAGGATACACTCTTTCCAGGACGAGAGACGAAGCCGACGGGTCGAGTCCGAGCGAAGATGATAATGTGACCCGAAGCGGCCGGGGTTCGATCGAGGGGTTACGGGCGGCGATGATTCCTTTCACTCCTCTGAAATGAGCATATCCGTATGTCGCACCCTTAGTGGGATCACCACCGACCATTTCGGTTGTCGAGAGAATCGGAAAACGGTCCCGTGCCCAATGCATCGCCTCGCTCATTGCGTTCCACTCGCCGTCCGTGAGTATGTCCGGTGAAATATACAATTCCCACATGGAGACACCCCGGGCGAAATAGAGGAGCGCCTCATTCGTGAATTTATCAAGGGGCTCCTCGCGGCCACCCAGCATTTCAAGATTCCCCTTGATAATCCCGT
The DNA here is from genome assembly GCA_036522515.1 of Bacteroidota bacterium. NCBI lineage: Bacteria > Pseudomonadati > Bacteroidota > Bacteroidota bacterium. The sequence continues at coordinate 68,413 of DATDFQ010000044.1, read as the reverse complement.
GGGTCATGAGGTTTGCGATCGGAAACCACATGTTCTGATTATTGAAATCATCGTAGAGGACAAAATCGCGGTAGGTAATGGCCGCGTCGCGCGGGCTGATTGACGGGACATCGGCATATCCGTAATCCTGTCCCTGCATCCAGATTTGGTTTGCGTATTTCACCCACCAGGGACTGAGCCATGTCCCGGAGGTAATATTGAGAAAGACGTTTGGATTCTTTTCGCGGACCGCCCGGACCTTGTCGATGAGCGATTCCATCACGGCCCGTCTTGAATAAATGCCTACAGGATGCCCGTGATCCGGTTCGCTGCATGAGAATTGAATGCCATCCCACTTGAAAAATGAGACACCCTCCTTCGCGACGAAATCCACCGTGCGTTTCCTAAATAGCTCACCGTACTTTGTACCGCCAAGACACATCATCGCGGTGTTTCGGGTATGGCCGACAACCTCATAACCGCGGCTCTTCATCCAATCAATCCGTTTCATCCGGAATGAATATCCACCGGTCGGGCCAAGCCAAAGCCCCAATCCGGTATTTGTTTTCTTCAGTTCATCGGAGATCGGTTTCAGCCCGCGGGGGAACATCTTTTCCCGCAGCACCCAGTCACTTTCGTAGACGTCCCATCCGTCGTCCAGAACGAACGCGTCGAGTTGGATGTCATGCTTTTCGATCATGTTCTTCCGGATGAGGTCTATGATCCGGAAGATATTCTTCTCATTCATGACATTTTGTTCGGGAACTTTCGGATACTCGGGCGAACGCAAATCGTACCAGCTGTTATAGAGCGTGTAGGGCCTCAGCGGGGCAACACGGATGTCATCGACATAGCGCATGAACCAGAGTTTGACGTTTTCATCGGGCGCCACCCCCTCGACCACCCATTCACTTTCGACTCCCCGTGAATCGATCTTCTCGCCAATTTCCTCCATGCAGCGGACATGCGGGCGGTGTTGGCCTGTCGTAATTGAATTATCAGATGCCGGGTATTCCAATCCGAAGAACCCTCCGCTCTTCCCGAACCCGAGTGCAACCGGCTGCCCGAATCCGCCGCTCTTCATTACAGAAGGCTTGCCGTTCACATCGGCGTCGATCGGAGCAATTCGTTGGAGAAAATGTCCCGCCCCGGCCGTATCGGAGATTGTGACTTTTCTTCGGACATAGAATGATTTGGGATCGAGCTGAAGGAGAACTCCCAGAAGAACCGGAATATCTTTCCCCTGGAGGGAAAGTGTCAGTTGCTTGACCCCGTTCTCAAGATCTGTGAACTCATACTTATCGACTCGAAAATCAGACTTCGTGAACACGACCGGGTTTTCAGCGTTATTAATCTTTTTCGGAGCCTGCCAATCGGTCCACATCACCTCCAGACTAAAATCTGCATCCGTTTCAATCGGCGAGGAGACTGCGCCATACCGTTTGGACCAGGATGGCTGTGCGACGAGCTTATCCGAAATGATCCTGTTCGAATCAACCAGGAGCGAGTATTCGACCTTGTCATTTGAGAGTGTGAAGGTGATTTTGCTTCCCTGCACACGTCTGTCAGATTTTACGGTTTGTCCTATTGCCGGAGAATTCAAGAACAGCAGGATGAGCGTCGCAATGAGAATCATCCGGAATCTCGCGTTCAGAGACATTGAACCTGCAGGATGCGCCATGTTCATATCGTTCCTCAAGATTGGTGGGGGCTTATTTTCACCGAATATGTCATCCTGAGCGGAACGGAGTGGAGCGAAGGATCTCCACACGACGATCTGAGAGATCCTTCGCTTCGCTCAGGATGACAAAATGAGACCATCCTCAGATTCATTGTATTGCTGTTGCACAAAGGAGCCGCCCCAACAGCGGCTGCACTACTTGTCGATCTCGAACGGCTTCGGGCGGGCATAGAATTTGAATTCTTTGATTCTTCCCGGGCTGTTCGTGGGACGGGGAACATACCGGAACCCGCAAACGGTTTGTGATTCTCCAAGGTCGATCACCAACGAATGGGGATGCTGCGGTTTGCTTGCAGACCACTGTGAATGCCAGATCGTTTCCGCGTCATCATCGAACACATTTTCCGCCCGGCCGTCTTCACCTTCAAGTTCTTCACTGTCCACAAACTCAACGCTCCACTTGTCGCGCTGCAACGGCCGATGCTCTGTATCCAGGACGTAGAGCTCACTGACGGAAGCAAATGGATCGTTCCGTTGCGAGGAGAGAGACTGAAGGCAAATAAACCGGCAGGTGACGGGTGTGAACGTGAAATCCGAATGCGAAGATCCATCCGGGAAGGACCCCCGTTTCACAAGATCCTCTGAAAGGAGCCGGAGAACGCCGTGAGGGCGGACTGGCATTGGTGGCGCCGATTCATCTGTCTCCACCCGGTTGAGAATCGGCTCAGTCAAACCCGCGATTGTTCTCTCCTGATTCTCTTCCAACTCCAGGGCAACGATCTCATTGTCACCTTCCTTCAACCAGACCCCCGGAAGATAAAGCGTTTGCTGAGGCCCGATGTGCCAGAATCTTCCGAGATGATGCCCATTCACCCACACATTCCCCTTTCCCCAGCCGTGCATGTCGAGAAAAGTGTCGCCGGGCTTTTTGAGCTTGAAAACCCCGCGATGAAAGGCGGGTCCGGGAATTGTCTGAGAAGAGAATTTCAAGCCCCCGAGCATCTGGCGATCAAGCGGGAGCGTGTAGACTTCCCAACCCGTCAGCTCGCGGGTTGTCTTACCATCGAATAGCTCGACCTTCTCTGTAATACCCTTCCGGTCATGAATGTCTTTGCCATAATTCACGCGACCCATCGCCTCCACGAGAATATCCAGCGTGACTTCACTCGTGAACGGACCGATGGCAAGAGGGGTCTTCTTCTTGTACCGCCGATCGAGTGTGCCAACCCGTTTTCCGTCTACGAAGATTCGCGCGATGTCGTGTGCCTCTTTGATTTTCAGCGCTCCGCCTGATCCGGCCTCCAGACGGGTACGATAGAGTATGCAGCCGGTGATTTGGTCGAACATTTCCATGGGCAACGGAGTCCCGACCCGATGACCGGGCCCGAGATTGGCGAAGAGTCCGGCGCTCTCGTTCAGCTCGACCGGAGGTACTCCAATCACCGGATTCGGTGGCGGAATATCGGGGAGAGACTCTCCCGGCAGGAGATGTTTCGCGAAAAGCTCCCGGATGGCCTGATACTTTGGTGTGGAGCGTCCCATCTCGTCAATCGGCGCGTCGTAATCATAGCTCGTGCACTGAGGCAGGAAGGGCGGACTGTTGGCGCCTGCCGAGAACCCAAAGCTTGTCCCCCCGTGGACCATGTAGATGCTGAACGAGGCATTATTCTCGAGCATGTAACGGAGATCGTTGAGAACATTCTCCGTCGAGCCCGTGTGATGTTGTTTCCCCCAGGAATCAAACCATCCCGGGTAGTACTCGCCGCACATGAGCGGACCCAAGGGCCGGATTTTGCGGAGAGATTCAAAACTGCCTTTCGGGTCGTCGCCGAAATTGACAACAGAGAAAATCTCGGGTCGCGTGTCGTTGGGAAGCTGGCTCGCGCCGTCGCACGTGAAGAATGGGACATCAAAGCCGGCTTCCTTGAGATAGTCCCGCACCGATCCGATATATTCGCGGTCACTTCCGTAACTGCCGTATTCGTTTTCGACCTGCACCATAATGATGGGGCCGCCGTGCGTGATCTGAAGCGGAGAAAGTTGTTTGCCTACTTCAATGAAATAGCGGCGGACGGCGTCAAGATATCGGGCATCCCGGGTGCGCACTTTGATATCGGAATACTTCAGAAGCCAGGATGGCAGACCCCCGAACTCCCATTCGGCACAGGAGTACGGCCCCGGACGGAGGATGACCTTCAGGCCTTCGTCCCGGGCTATGCGGCAGTATTCGGCCGCATTCGCCGGGCCGGTGAAGTCGAACATTCCCGGTTGAGGCTCGTGCATATTCCAAAAAAGGTACGCGCAGACCGTGTTGCAGCCCATGGCGTGAACCATTTGCAGACGGTGGCGCCAGTACTCCGGGGGGATTCGCGCGGCGTGCATCTCACCCGAGCGTATCTGAAACGGCTTGCCGTCCAATAAAAAGGCGCTGTCCCCGATTGTAAACGTTTGAGAGCGCAGACGATGATTCGGCACGGTAACGAGCAACAATAACAGGAAAGCAACAATGCGCACGCCAATCTCCTTCATTCTTGATGAAGTTCGTCCTCTGACGCTATGAGGGTCCATGAACGATTCTAATCCTCGGCATCGACACGCGTGCCGGCATCGACCGAAATGATATAGGCTGTGCCGCCGGCCCGCCTTATTGCCTCAGCCACGATCTCGGGTTGCTCCGGCGCATACGCAAACATACACCCGCCTCCCCCCGAGCCGTTGATCTTACCTCCATAGGCGCCCGCGTCGAGGGCAGCATCGAGCATTGCGTCAATTTTGGGTGTGGATATCTTCAGCACGTCCCGCAGCACGACCTGATGGTTGCTGAGCAAACCGCCGAGCCGCCGATGATCGAGAGGCTGCTTCGCGAGAAGTTGTCTCGCCTCAAGTGTAATCATATGGTTACGAACAGTCCCGGTGAGCAGGTCGAATTGCTCACAACCGAGCGCATCTTTCCACTCATCCAGCCGATCCGCAGTGAGCGTGTGCAACGAGAAGCCCGGAGAGTCTTTTGAAAGTCGACTCACAATATCGAGCACCCGGTTCTTCACCCGCGCCAAAATCTGTTTGGTGTTTTTTGCTTCACCGGAATCGCCGAGGACAAACGTCCTGAGTTTCGCGTCGATCCGTTCGACTGACACCCCGGGATGAAAGCCGATGAAGAGAAGCCCGCCGGACGCGGTCGAATACTGGTCCATCATCCCCCCGGGTTCGTGAAATTCGAGCACCTCCGCCTCCACGGCGTATCGCGCGCACTGCTCCGCGGGGAGTGTTTGCCTCTGATCGCTCATCCGTGCGAGAAAATTCACCCAGCTCACGACGAGGGCCGAGGAACTTGATGTTCCGGCATTGATCGGGATGTTACCCCGAACGATGCAGTCGAAACCGGCCGCAAACGTGAGCCCCGCCCGGCGCAGAACATTCACGGCACTGCGAAAATAATCCCGTTCACGCGTGTACACCAGCGGTCCGACGAGGGAGAACTCCTCTTCTGAGCCGATATCGGGCAACCGGATCCGCACGGATTGATCCTGCCTCCGGGTCCCTTCAATCATGATGCGCAGGGAAATGGCGGCGGGGATAACGGGCAAATGGAGGTAATCCTGATGCTCTCCGAACAGACAGATCCTTCCGGGGGTCGAAATCGTGAGGTGATTGAGAGCGCTCATACCGGCATCACGGTTGAAAATTTCCTTCGCTGGCTCCGTTCGGAGTTCGCTCCTCGTTTTTGACTGACAACCGGCGCAGCATGCCCCTTATGTCCTTCAGACCCTTCACCGCAACATAGATCGTGATGGTCGAGTACCAGGCGACGCACGCCATTGTCAGAAGCCACCAGAACCAGTGTTCAGCGATCATTCCGTTATGTCCTCACGAGAGTGGTTCGGGGTTTTGCCAGGGAGCCCACGATCATCGCACCGGCGGTAAGAACGTACGCGGCGATGCCTGAATAATAGGGTCCAATCGACTCTGCAAGCTCTCTTGTCGAGCCCAACTGCTGCATGACCAGGAATGAAACCGGGATGATCGCTCCCATCGCAATTGCAGCTGTCGCGCCCCAGCTGTTCGCGCGTTTCCAATAACAGCACGAGATGAGCAAGACTGACATGCTCGCAAGATAAATCGTTCCCGTCACTCCGAGATATGTCCAGAGATCACCCCGCAGGGGATACCAGAGTCCGTACAAGAGAAGAAAGATGCCGATGAGAGCGACGATCGTACGATTCCAAAAGATTCCCCGTTTCTCAGACCATTTCTCTTTTCGAAACGGGGCCAGGATGTCGTTATAGATCACACTGCTCCAGGTGATCATGTAGGAGGAATCGGTCGACATATCCGCGGCAAGCATCGCCGCAACGAGAACTCCCATCAACCCAACCGGCACGATTGTGCTGAGAAACATCGGCATCGCGTGGAGGGTGTTTCCGCCGATTGTTTCCGGAGAGAGGGTCGCGAGCGCGCCGATCCCCCAGATGCCCGGGATGAGGAATCGGCACACAAAGAAGAAACTGGTACCCTTGTACACGCCCAATCCGGTCTTCGTATCCTTCGCAGCCAGGAGGCGGGCGATCGTTGTCTGCCACGTCAGCACTGCGGCGAGGTTCAGAAACACATTGAAGAGCACGTACTCCCAACCCATTTTGGGATGGATGAACGGGTTGAACCCCCCTTCGCCATATTGTGCGGTCACCGCACCAACCAGGTGACCCCATCCGACCTTTACGAGAATCAGGACCGTTACGAGGATGAGTCCGGCGCTCATGACGATGAATTGGAGAAAATCAGTTATGAGGACGGAGAGCATTCCTCCAAGAATGGTGTACACGGCAACTGCGAGAAGCAACACGGTCATCGTGATTTCGAGATATCTGACGTCGAAGCCTGTCACCAGGATGAGGAATTCTCCCCCCGTGCGAAGAAAGACTCCCATATTGAGTAATCCTCCGAGAACAATCACGACTCCGGCAGCCCAGCGTACGCGCGGTCCGAATCGTTTCTCGAAGAGCTCGGGGATCGTCATCACCCCCGCGTCACGTAGTGGTTTGACGCAGAACCCCGTCCAGCCAACGACGAACATTGCCACCGCGGTGATGATGCCGGGGGTCGCGCCCGCGAATCCGAATTCATATCCGTTTTGCGCCGTGTACATGCACGTAACAATGCCGAACTCGGTCGCGGCTAGGGAAGCAATCCCCAAATAGAGATCCATTTCCCGGCCGGCAATCAGGAACTGCTCGACGCTTCCGACGTACTTCCGAACCATGATCCCCGCGATCATGGTCGCGAGGAGATAGACGCCAACAATACTTCCGTCGAGAAGTGAGAAATTGCCCATCGGCTATTCTGCTTATCAGGTCGGGGTTTTTCGGTTACAAGTGGCTTGGCAGGCAAGTTATTGCGTAGAGAGATAAAAAGCAATAATTCCAACATGCTTTAGGCCGGGATCCTTCTAAGAGCGTCGAAAGATGCTGACCAGGAGCATGTCAGCATGACGTGCTAGGGGGGAGATCGATGGCCAAAGTGAGGCGCTACCGAGGAGGTGGTTTAGAGTGCGGAGATCCTTCGCGGAGTTTACACTGAGCGAAGCGAATGTGCTCAGGATGACAATAGCATTTAACAATTTCATATTCCAGCCGTTACAGTTCCTTCGCATTCCATGTGTATCTTGATCCTGAACGATAAGGAGGGTCAGATGATGGAACTCGAACACAACGGCTACTACCCGCTCACGAGGGAACACCTCGACATGTATGTCCCCTCACGCCCGGGGATCTACATGCTCGCAATTCGTCTGGCGAACGGAGTTCACCAGACGTTCTTTACAAGTCAATCGGATAACGTGTACGGGAGCCTGAGGAAGGTTTTAACAAGGGACACCGCCGGTCTGCAGCTCTCGCAGGAAGTTCACGAGTGCCTCGCCAAATACCAGTGCTACTTCTCTTACTGGATACTCGTGAACCTCGTTGAGCGGGACGGAGAGTCGAAATCGGTCTCCCATAAGGGAGAACCGCCCGACGCACTGACCGTGATCAACTGCAACTGAACCGCCGGTTGGATCTTACTCCGCGGAATGCCGAACCGGGTATGTGCGGGGACGCGCGGTATCATCGTCGACGAGCCGCTTGACCGGGGCATGATCTTCACTGGTCGCCTGGAAACTCGCGATCGCCCTCCCCACCGTCTCGTACGTGTGAAACACCTGCACCAGCCGAGTCTGCCAGAAAATATCATGCATTTCCCGGTCGATTTCGGCCAACCGGATATCCCCGCCATATTTCTGCAACACCTTCGCGGCTGCGACGATCGCGCTCAGACCCAGGCTGTTGATCCGGTGTACCTTTCCGAGGTTGAGGATCACCTTGTTGATGCCGTCGACATGCAGATTCGTGATTTTCTGCTGCAAGACACGATCATCCTCGTCGAAGAGCAGGGCTCCCCGGAGCCCGAGAACGGCGACCTCGCCGACAATCTTTTCATCTATGTGCATACATCCCCCTGTCTGTGAATATGTTAATTTACGGGGGAGTCCGGCTAATGTTGCATCGTCCTAAGGACTGGCAAAAAAGCGTTTTAAGATGCTGACCTGGAGCATGTCAGCATGACGAGCAGAAGAGAAATTCCTATTAACAAAAATTAATACAGATCGCTTGACTACTTCCGGGTAAATTGTTATCCTCCCGGAGCACGGGGCGCAACGGGGCGCGTCCTCATGCAACCCCTACCCCATGCACTCACTCACCACATCATTTCTTCTGAGGAAGGAGGTCCCCAATGCACCACAGTTTTGTTCGATTGTTCCTGCGGGGGCATACGCTCCCGGCGGTCCTCTTTTGTTCTCTAATGGCGTCGCAGGGCTCGGTTTTTGCCCAGCTCGACTCGGTGCGCTACCGTCTCTGGGCGGATGACGCTCAATTCAGTAAACTGTCAGGCGCCGCCCAGAATCTCTTGATCGCGAAATTCGGGCCGAAACTGCAGCGCGACAGGAAGGGAAACCTGGTCTCCCCCGCGGCAAACACCGGGGTCGGTTTTGAAGAAAGTTTTGGTACGGGCCCGGCAGGTCAAATTGTGAAGGGAGGCGGCTTTCGGAGCGCCATGACGGCTCTTCCAAACAATCTCGTCAACAGTGCGGCAGCTGACGCGACGGCGCAGGATACGCAGAGCGAAACGGCGCTGGTTCTTGGATCCGCATCAGACGTCATCTCGGGATATAATGATTCGGGTTCGTTCCTCGGCGGAGCGAGGAAGTTCACCGGCTTTTCCACCTCCGCGAACGCCGGCTCTTCATGGACAGACGGAGGAACTCTCCCCACCTCCGACAGCGGAGATGCGGGCGATCCGGTTCTTTCGCGGAACACGACGACCGGGAGAATCTATCTCTCAACCCTCGCGTTCACCGGCACGGGGATGCAGATGTTCCGCTCCGATAACGACGGCGCAACATGGCTGCCTCCGGTCAATTGCGCCCCGGGCATGACCGGGGAACAGGACAAAGACTGGAATACCGTCGACAACTTCGCCGGCACCGGCAATGGAAACCTGTATGTCGTGTGGAGGGCGTTTTCCTCCGGCGCGACAGACGGAATCCGTTTCATCCGGTCGACGGACAACGGCAACACATTCACTCCATCCACCGGCATCCTGATCGCAGGCCAGGGGGCTTTCAACGTGCAGGGCGCATTTGTGACCGTGGGAACAGATCATTCGGTTTACGTCTTCTGGCTCGACCAGAGCGCGGGGGGAGGGACCCCCAACATCCTCAGGATGCGGAAGTCGATCGACCTGGGTGTTTCTTTCGGCAGCACGACGACCATCGCCACGCTGAACGGAACCGGAGTGAACGGCGATCTGTCGCTCGTCGCGGGATTCCGCTCGAATTCCTTCCCGCAGGTGGTGGTCAACCCGGTGAGCGGCAACCTCTATATAGTATATAACGATCTTGCCGGGGTCGACCACGGCAACATCTTCGTCCGTCAATCGACCGACGGCGGAGGAACGTGGAGTCCCGCCATACAGGTCAATAACGATTCCACCACGCGCGCCCAGTATATGCCGGCGATCTCAGTCAAGCCCGACGGCTCGGGCCTGTCGGTGAGCTGGTACGACAACCGGGACGATCCCGCCGACCGGAATCTCGCGAGGTGGGGCGCGACGGCTACGATCTCGGGAAGTTCCATCACGTTCGGTCCTAATTTCAGGATCAGCGCGGTCTTCCCGCCGGTCTTTGGGGTCGATCCTGTCGTGAACTCCGTCTACATGGGAGACTACGACCAGATGGCAGCAGATAACAGCTCCTACTATACGACCTGGGGCGACAACCGCGACAATAGCATCGCGGTTCCCTCGCGAAAAAACGCAAACGTCCGCTTCGCAAGCTACACCCAGGCCGGGCCCGCGGCCATCCTCGATTTTAACGCCGCGGTGATCAGCGGAGGAAACGGAAACGGCCAGATCGATTCCAACGAATGCAATCTTCTCAATGTGACGATCAAGAATAACGGCGGGACCCCCGCAACCGCGATATCGGGGACTCTGACAACCTCCACATCGGGCGTTTTGATCTCAAACGGGACGCAGTCCTATCCGGACCTGAATCCCGGGTCGAGGGGGACGAATGCGGTCCCGTATCAGGTTATCACTTCGCCCTCCGTCGCATGCGGAACGGTCATCAACCTCACGCTCACGACGTCGTATGCGGGCGGATCCGATGTGATCAATTTTTCGATTTCCTCCGGCGGAGCTAATTACGTCATCACGTCGTCGACGGGGTCGATCGTTCCGGGCACGACAGACATCGGCAACCACTGCGACGACTGTGTCACGCCGGTTTCGTTGCCGTTTCCGGTGCGGCTCTACGGTTCGACCTTCAGCACCGTCAATCTGAGCTCGAACGGAAACGCGCAATTTTCAAGCTCGAGCACGGAGTATTCCAACATCTGCCTGCCGGTCGGGACATTCAACAACGCCGTCTTCGCGCATTGGGATGATCTGATGACGAGTATCAATGCGGGCGACGGCATATTCACGTCGGTGAGCGGCGCGACCCCGGACCGTATTTTCAATATCGAATGGCGCGCAACGTATTTCCCCGGGAATGGAAGGGCCCACTTTGAACTGCGGTTCCATGAGAACTCTCCCCAATTCGAGATGGTCTATGATACCGTGACAGGCGGGGGGAGCAACGCGACGATCGGGGTGCAGCAGGGCACGGGCCCGAACTTCTCCCAGTATGCGTGTAATGTGTCGGGAAGCGTCACGATCGGGCGTATGTTGACGTACACGCTTCCGCCCTGCGTGGATGGCGGCGGGCCATGCGGGAATTGTGTGTTGACATGTCCCTCGAACGTCAACGTCAGCAACGATCCGGGCCGTTGCGGCGCGGTGGTAAATTATCCACCACCGACGACGAGCGGGAGTTGCGGCACGGTGACTTCGACTCCGGCCTCGGGCTCGTTCTTTCCCATCGGGACCACACAGGTGCATTGTGTCTCGACGAGCGGGCAAAGTTGTTCGTTCACCGTGACGGTGGCGGATACGACGCGGCCGACCTGCTCGATCACGGTGAGTCCGTCGGTTTTGTTGCCGATTAACCATAAGCTGCAGAATGTCTCCGTGAAGATGGTATCGGTCGACAATTGCCCGGGACTCACGTGTGCTCTCACCTCGATCACAAGCAGCGAGCCCGATAGCGGCATTGCCAAAGGCGACGTGCCGCACGACATTCAGGGTGCGAGCTTCGGGACCTGCGACACCCTGGTGCAATTGCGGGCTGAGAGGTTCTCGAGCACCGCCGACCGGGTCTACACGCTCACCTACACCGTGACAGACGGGGCGAACCACAGCTCCACGTGCACCGCCACAGTCAGGGTGCCGCTCAGCAGAAAGGGCGCGACCTCAATCGGATCGCTGGCATCTGAGGTGAACCTGCGCCCGGGAGAGGCGTACCTCGCGCAGAACTATCCGAACCCCTTCAACCCGTCGACCGATATAGCGTTCGCGCTCAGTGTTCCAGGCTCGGTGTCGCTGAAGGTCTTCAATGTGCTGGGGCAGGAAGTATCGAGATTGCTGGATGCGGAGCCCCTGGATGAGGGGGTTCAGAGCGTCGAGTTCGATCCCGGCGCGCTCCCGAGCGGGGTTTACTTCTACCGCCTGGAGTTTGAGCCCCAACGGGAAGAGGGATCGCCTCCCCCTGCGGCGTTCGTGCAGATCAGAAGGATGCTGTTGATGAGGTGAGCGCTAAGAGCGTCATCCCGACATCGTACGTATCGGGATCTTAACGAAGCTACGCTTCGGAAAGATGCTGACCAGGAGCATGTCAGCATGACGAGGTGGTATGATAGAGAAAGGCCGGCTCGTCTTGGTGGATGGTCGACGGGTCGGCCTTTTGATTTCATCTTGTTTGTCATCCTGAGGGAGTGAAACGACCGAAGGATCTTGATTATCGGACTACGAACAGGATAGAAGATCCTTCGCGGAGTTTACACTGAGCGAAGCGAATGTGCTCAGGATGACAACCAAGCGCTCAGGATGACACGCGGGCTGAAGGCGTACACGGGGCGGGGAACCTGCCGGTTTGTGTGGCCTGAGTTAGCTGTGAGTTGCGTTATTTCTACAGCGAGTTGAGCGCGTCGGCGATCGCCGCCGATTTCTCAACGTTGTAATTCCCGGAATACACCAACGTGAATCTGTCCGGGATCTTGTTGCCCGGGAGCGAAGCGCCCGAGATTGGTGTGCACGAAACGATGGAATGTCCTGCTTGAGCCCGAACAAATAACATCGTCTCTCTCACTACCCACGAGCCTTCCGGTACATCAGCGAGATCATGAAAGATCAGCTTGTCACCGATCTTATACGACTGTTGATCCGGCATCGTGAACACCCCCTTTCGGTGTTAATGATATTCGGCAGGTTCCCCTGAGCCGCATACCTCTAAACAAGTGTAGCACGTCACGGCCGCTTATGCAAGCGAATAAACATGCCCTTTCTTGGTGCAATTCTTTGGTGCAGTTTCTTGGGGGGAGTTTTCGGGGGAGTGTTTGCCGTCGCCGGGTTTTCTTCGTGGAGTGGGACAGCCGATTGAGTCTCCCGGCAGCGCCAGCGGAGCAGCTTGAAAGGGATTCCGAACACGCGTTTCACCCAGCGGTAGAATGCTTCGTCGTTCCTGAACTTGAGCCGGCCCCCGAGCTCGTACCCGAGGCTCGTCCCGCTCCTGAGCAAATCGACAACTTCATCCTTCTTTCGCCCATCGATGTAACGCTTGATCGTCACCCCTGTCGCTCCCCTGAACACGCGCTCCATGTCCCCGGCATCCATGCCGACGTCGGAAGCCATGCGCTTCAGCGGATTTCCGCTTCGCCAGTGTTCATGGACGTATTGGAGGACACGGGATTTTCGCTCTTCGGAGTTTGTCATGTCGGTGTTCGCGCCAGGTGATTGGGATTTTCAGCGCGGGGTTGGTCTGGTCGGCTGGACGGCGGAAGCCGCTACGTACATCCTGCGGGGGGAGGCACCGCACTTGATCGATGCGATCAGGGGTTAACGTGCTTACAATGCCGCGCGCTGTATCTTGCTTAACCAGCGGAGCCCGGCATTGGTTCCCCGTAATCGGGGCGTATTCGAGCCCTCGTATGACCGCCGAAAACGAGGGAACCAATCATCACAAAAATTCGTAGAATATTCATGGAAAGCAGTCATTGCCAAAAGGCGAATAAAGATCCCGGCCAGAAGCATGCCGGGATGACGACCCGGGGGAGTTTAGAGGAGCACCCGATTTTGACTTTTCCGAATCTATTTAATATTATGAGCGAGTCATACCGGCAACAACACCCAATTCTGGCGCCACCGAATCAGCCCCAAACCCAACAGGTTAACCATCTATGGGAGATATGATATGAGCGGAGTTCGAGTCCTGGTAGGAACGCGCAAAGGCGCGTTCATTCTAACGTCGGACGGCAAGCGGCAAAACTGGAGCGTCAACGGGCCCCATTTTACCGGTTGGGAGATGTACCATCTCAAGGGGTCTCCGGCCGATCCGAACCGAATTTATGCATCGCAGACGAGCGGCTGGTTCGGGCAGATCATCCAGCGCTCGAACGACGGAGGCAAGACGTGGGAGCAACCGGGAACGAAGCCGGGCGAGCCGACCACGAACCCCCAGGGAATGCCGATGGGCGAGAGCAACAAATTCGTGTACGACACATCCGCCGCCACGGGCAAACCGCTGACCACGCATCAGTTTTATGACGGCACACAACATCCGTGGGAATTCAAACGCGTCTGGCATCTCGAGCCCTCTCTCACAGACCCGGATACCTGTTATGCGGGCGTCGAGGACGCGGCGATCTTCCGCACCACCGACGGCGGGAAGAACTGGAACGAGCTCCCGGGCCTGCGCGGCCACGGGACGGGACCGAACTGGCAGCCGGGAGCGGGTGGAATGTGCCTCCACACGATCCTTCTCGACTCGACAAATCCCGGACGCATCTACGTTGCAATTTCCGCCGCGGGGGCGTTCCGTTCAGACGACGGAGGGAAATCGTGGAAGCCGATCAACCGGGGATTGGTATCCCAGTATATCCCCGACCCCAACGCCGAGGTGGGCCACTGCGTCCACAGAATCGCGAAGCACTCGTCGCGCCCGAACACGCTGTTCATGCAGAAACACTGGGATGTGATGCGATCGGACGACGCGGGGGATACCTGGAAAGAGGTGAGCGGAAACCTTCCGACGGATTTCGGGTTCGTCATCGACGTTCACGCCCACGAACCGGAAACGATCTATGTCGTCCCGATCAAGAGCGACGGGGAACATTTTCCCCTCGAGGGGAAGCTGCGGGTTTACCGGAGCAAGACGGGCGGGAACGAGTGGGAAGCCCTCACCAACGGCCTGCCGCAGAAGGACTGTTACGTGAACGTACTGCGCGACTCGATGTCCGTCGACACGCTCGATCCCTGCGGAATCTATTTTGGCACCACCGGCGGACAGGTGTACGTGTCCCCGGATGCCGGTAATAACTGGTCTCCGATTGTTCGCGATCTTCCGGCGGTTTTGTCGGTCGAGGTTCAGACACTCGCATGATCAGAGTTACCCTTCCATATCATTTGAGAACCCTCGCTCATGTCGGGGGAGAGGTCGAACTCAACGTGGAGGGCCCCGTCACGGTGAGCTCGATTCTCGACGCGCTGGAACTGCGCTACCCGATGCTGAAAGGAACGATCCGCGATCACGGGACACAAAAAAGGCGGCCGTTTCTAAGGTATTTCGTCTGCCAGGAGGATATCACACACGATCCGCTCGACGCGCCGTTGCCGGACGCGGTGATCTCCGGAACCGAGCCGTTCATGATCATCGGAGCGATAGCAGGCGGATAGGATACCCTTGCAAGATTCTCTGGACATGTCGTCGATGAGATCCTTCGCTTCGCTCAGGATGACAACTTGAGACACCACCCATCATATGAAAGGTTATCGTCATGACTGAAAAAGAGATATTCGTCAATGCCTGGAAGAGGGAATTCGCCACGACCCTCAAGATCTTGAAGCAGCTTCCTGCCGACAAGGCGGACTTCAAGCCCGACGCCGAGAAAACCAAATCTGCGAAGGACCTGGCGACGATGTTTATCGGCGAACTCGGTATTGCGGACGGAGTTGTGAACGGGAAAGTGATATTCGGAGGAGGGATGCCCAAGTTCTCTTCGTATCCGGAGCTCCTGAATACGTTTGAGAAAACCTTCAACTCGGTGATCCCCAAAATCGAAGCGATGTCCGAGTCGGACTGGAATTCAAAGATCGCCGCCCCGGTCGGCCCCAAACAGATGGGGGAAGTTCGCCGCGCCGACATGTTCTGGTTGATGCTGAACGACAGCATCCACCACCGTGGACAGTTTTCCATCTATTTGAGAATGGTCGGAGCGAAAGTACCCTCGATCTACGGCCCCTCGGGCGACGAGCCCTGGACCTAGGGGGCTAGTCTTCATCGTCGTACTTGAGGGATTCCTTCTCGGTTTTCTTCGAAGGCACACCCAGGTGATAGGTGAGCCCGAAATAAATGATCCTCGAATCCCGGACGCGTACCTGGTTTTCGGAGAGCGCGCCCGAGGTCCAGTCGGTTTCCTTCGTCCAGCTCTTGAACACGTCCGAGGCGCTCAGCAGCAGCGAGAGCCGCCGGTCCATGAAATCCTGCCGGAATCCTATATTCAGTATGAAGTAGGGAGAATCTTCTCCCGCGGGCGTCAACCGTGCGGCGCGGTATATCGGGTTCAGCTGAACCCGCGTCGTCGGCGAGAGACGGACATCGCACGTCATGGCTCCCCTCCAGGTGACGATCGATTTCACGGGGGCGAAGCCGAGCGCCGATGCGTCGATCTGATTGTAAAAAATATCGGCATTTGCGTTGGTCGAGATGAAGCTGGTCACCGAGCCCGATAGGACGAACTCAAGACCAGCAGCATCATCGGAGCCAAGGTTTTCGATCGTCGTGTAGAGCGTGGAATCGTTGAGCGCCGTCGTCACGTTTGTGAACCGGTTGTACTTGTGACGGTAGAAGATCATCGGGAGGAACGAAACCCTGTCGGTCTGAAACAGGCAGCCAAACTCCACCGAATGAGTGTAAATCGGGAGAAGACGGGGGTTGCCGGCAAAGAGATCAGCCGGATCGGAGTAGTCCGGGAACGGATTCAAATCCTCCGCCTGCGGCCGGTAGACTCTCCTGCTGTAATTGGATTGGAGCTCCATGCTTTCGTTCAATTTGTAGGCAAGATGCAACGTTGGATAGAGATTGAAGTAATCATTGTCGAACGTGGTGTTCCGGGTGGTGAGGTCGGAAGTCCCGTACACCTGCTCCGCGCGCAGGCCCGCCTTAAAACCAAATAGTCCGAAGCGGCGTTCGTACGTCGCATACGCCGCGTGGATCGCTTCGTTGTGAATGAAATGATTCGTCCTGGCGGGGTCCGTGACGAACGATTGCCGGAGCGTGTCCAGATAGGTGATGTTCAGATCCAAATCGTCGACGTTTCGCTCGCCTGAATAACCCGTCTCAAGCTTCGACACGCTGTCGATCGCCAGATTGTAGTCGATGGAGAGCTCAAGCTCCTTCCCCACTTCGGTCGTTGTCGAGTTATCATAGGTGAGCAACGGTTGGGGAAACATCGTCGCCGTCGTAAAGCGGCTCACATCCTGGCTGCGATCCTTCGACGCCTTAATATCGATCTGGAGCCGCTGGCTGCGGTCGAACTCGTGCCTGAGGTAGCCCTTCACAGTGTAGTCGGGCTCTCCGACAGTCCCGTTATGAATGCGGCTGGAGTGCTGGGTGACTCCTCCCCCCGCCCCTTCGCGCGTCGTGGTTTTCATTCCGAATGTGGTCGCATCCCGCCGGACATAACTTCCGGAGACTCCCGCCGTGTTCGACTCGTCAATCCTCAGATCTCCTCCCATCAGGACCAGGTGCGAAAGATTGTGGGTCGTAGAGGTGTCATCCTGTTCGTAATAGTTGCGGATCGTCGAACCGCTCATTTCCGCGACCGACTGGCTCTGGATGTGAGTGCGGTTATCCTGCCGCGGGCTGTAGCTCCCGTACATGCTGAGCCCGTCCTGGCTGTAATCCACCCTCAGATCCCCATTGTAGCGATCGGCATTTCCCGCGTTCACGGTCAAGCCGCCGTTGAAACCGTCTCCGCTCCCCTTTTTGAGGACGATGTTGATAATTCCCGCCTCCGCGTCAGGTTTGAATTTCGCGGAAGGGTTCGTCATCACCTCGATCTTCCTGACGGCACTGGCGGGGATTTGCTGCAAGATTTCCGTCTTGCCCGATCCCATGCTTGGCGTAGTTTTACCGTCGATCATGATTAAAACGTCGCCCGATCCGCGGAGTGCGACCTTCCCGTCGAGATCGACTTCGACCGAGGGAACGTTGCGAAGCACGTCGCTTGCCGAAATAGACTTGCTCTGGATGTCTTCGCCCACATTATAGACTCTCTTGTCGATCCCGAGGTTGAGCAACTCCTTTTGGGAAGTGACGGTCACCTCCTCGAGGGCCAGCGTCGTTTCGGCGAGAGAGATCGTCCCGACGTCTATGAGGGTGTCTGCCGGGGTAACCCTCACCGGCGCGATTCTGGCTCCCGCGTATCCGAGGAGGGTGATCTGAATTCCGTACTCTCCCGCAGGGATATGACTGAACTCGAACATTCCATTTTTATCGGTCACCATCCCCGTGACGAGCGAGCTATCGGCGGTCTTTTGAAGAACCGCGTTCGCGGCCTCGACCGGCTGATTTGTCGCAGAGACCACCACTTTTCCTCTGATCGTCTGTGAGCGGAGGCTGCCGGAAAGGATCAGCAGGAAGAAGAATAGGACCGGGAGAGATCTCCGACACCGCCCCACGATCTGCTTTAGACCTGCCATTTACAGGAGCCCCATCCGTCGCGCGGTTTGGAAGAGTTGATCAAACCGCCAAAAAGATTTTTCGCGCAGCGTCCAATCGGGCCGTTCCCCCAACCATCGGAAGTGAAGATACATTCTTGCCGCGTCGAGGATCCGTTCAAATTGAGAAGGCGGCCCTTCCGGCCACCGGGCCCGAAGGTATTCCCGTTCGCAGAGCCGCACAATCGAGGCAGGCCAACGAATTCCTTCAGTCAATGCGGCGAGGTCAATTTCGCCGGGGGCGTATGCGGCCGACTCCCAATCGATAATGTAGATCTGATCCCTGCGGAGCAATACGGTCTTCGCGTAGAACTCCCCGTGAATGACCGTCCGGGGAGCCGCCAGCAAGGGTTTGAACCATTCGTCTCCGCTCTCCCAGAGGCGGCTTAACCACGGAAAACGGGAGAGGAGCGATTCGGCGTACTCAGCCGTACGGAGAGCCCACCCCCCGTAATAACGGGCGTCGTACGACGCCAGAAACGACAGGTCCGGCTTCCGGGCGTCCGTTTCATGCGTCGAGTGGAATGTCCCGATCCAGTTCACCGCCTTCGACATCGCTGCCGGCTGCCTCACACGCTGTCTCACGCTGACATCGCTCAGCCGTACGGACCGGTCGATAAATTCCAGGAGTAGCCACGCATCTCTCGTCCCGCTGCCGGCTTGAGTTCCGATGCACTTTGGCCTGAAGTCCGGATACGAATTGAGAATGCGCGCATACACTTCCGCTTCGTAGGCGATTCCGCCGCGGTGTCCGAACGCATCGTGCTCCCGCCCCCCCGCATACTTGATGAACAACTTGCGTGTCTTGCCGTCGGCGGAACGGCAGGTTACGACCTCGTTCGGAAACGTGCTCATCATCCGGGGCGGCGTCCGGTCGAGGAGAGCCACATCCCCGCGCTTGCCGCCACCGGTGCTCAGGGTGCCCGACAGCCGGTCGAGCAACGTCTGCGAGTCCGGGAGGAGCGAGGCGGGCGTTCTCACCGGTTCGGCTCCCGCCGGTTGAGACCGGACGAACAACTGAAGATGTGAACCCGGCTCACTGGAGAGAATACTCCAATATTTTTCCGGCCACGTGATTTGCGTCGAAATAGGTCTCCGCGAGTCTCCGGGCGGCGCGGCAGTGCCGCTCGTAGTCGGAATTAATGATCTCGAGCGCCTGCGCCGCCTCTTCAGCCGTCGAGAAGCGGAACATCCCTTCACCGTTCGGCAGGAAGGAACTCGGTCCCGTGTCCTGGACCACCACGGGCTTGCCGCTGGCGAGATAACAGAGCGTACGGTCGCTGACCCAGGCCGTGCGGAACTTCACGTAGGACGGTTTCGTGCAGCTGAATTCTCCCCGCGAGCGCTGAATGTATGTTTGGTACTTTTCGGGAGTGTCCGCGACTTCGCGGGACTGGCGTATCCGCCATCCCCGTTCTTCGAGCTCCCGGCGTTCTTCCTCGTCTTTCAAAGTCCCCATAAAAAGCGCAAGCTCCAACGGTTGACTCGTCAGGCGGGGCATCCTCGCAAACTTCAGGAAGGCGACGCGTTTCGTGTTTTCGAACGAATCGCCGTTGTCCACCACCCAGTCGTCCGCATCCCAATTGGAAACCGTGCTGAAGACGTCCGCCGCCGGGTCGAACACGTACGGCCATTGCTCGAGGGATACGGGGGGGTGTATATGGTTCCACCGGAGACCGCAGTCCGGAACCATGGCCCCCGATCTCCCGACGGTTTCCCCGATGGTAAAGTAAAGAGTATGACGCGGGACTCTCAACTGGCCCCTGCTGATCCAGAACTGGAGCAACCCCGGGTCTATGTCGATGAGGGCGGAGCGCTTGAAGAGCGCGAGAAGGGCCGGGTTGATGGCGTAGTGGAAATTGAATAGAAGCGAGGCCTGGGCGATGATGGCCTCGGCCTCGGAGCGGTTCCGTCCGAGGAATTCGATGGCGCCGCCCCGGGAGGCCGCCGTGCTTGTGTCGACGTAGAGGAGCAGATTTCCGCCGATGCCAAATCGCTCCATCCGTGCGGAGAAGGTGGAAAGGAGGAGCGCGTCCTGCTCCGGATCGCCCGTCGGGCGGAACTCTTCCATCCAATAGACATCGTATCCCAGCCGGCGCAGCCCCTGCACGTATTGCATGTAGACCCAGAAATGCCCGCCCCCGTCGGGGAAGTTCACGACATTATAGGCTGATAGGACTACGAGAGACATGCTGCTCCTTGATCACGCCGCGGCCATCGGGGCGAGCAGGGCGTAATCCTTGTAATTGACAAGCACGATCGACTGTTCGGCCAGGGCGCTGCGAATGAGCGGGTCGCACAGGGTCCGCAATTCAATTTCACGATGGAGTGAATAGTCGGATGCGAAATCCTTGTCGACATAGCCTGGATGACACCTTAACTCGGTGATCCCCTCCGGGACATCCGTTTCCAGGATTCGAGTCAGATTCTCCACGCTGATTTGCTCCGGGTGCGGGAGTCCGCCCCATTGCCCGCAAAATTTCGAGAGGCAGCGGACCGACGAGTACTCGCGCAGGGGCAGTTCGTACTCCCCCGCAAAGCGGAGAAACTGCGCCAGCGCCTCCGGATGCCGGTGGACGTTGTTGTGGGAGTCGATGTGCGTCGGCGACTTGTCGGTCAGTTCCATGAACTGGTAATACTGAGCGCGCAATTCCTTTGCGAGGCCCTCCCCCATGTCGAACAGGCAGTCTCCGAAGTTTTCGGCGAGCTGGATGTGCAATCCGAGGCTCATTTCGGGGACCGTGCGGCTTAGTGCGGCGGCATCGCTGCTCCACCGCGAACGCACCATCAGGCTGGCGCTGGTCAGGATGCCGCGCTGGTGCGCCTCGAGAATTCCCCGGTTGATGCCGTAACTCGCCCCGAAATCATCCGCGTTGACGATGAGATATTTCATAGCGACATGACCTCCTCAGTGCTGGTTTCGTTGTACTCGACGAACGCCTGGTCCATCGTCTCGAACCATCGTTCGATTTCTGCGAGCATCTCAAATCCCCACTCCGCGCGATCCCGGATTACGGCAATCGCCGGCCAGATGATCCGGTTTGCGATTCTTGCGAGCTCGTGCGTCTCGAAGAGCCGGTTAAGATCTTCCGGCCGCGCGATCGCCCAGTCGATGCGCCTGACCGCTCCGAGATAGAGCTCGAAGATCCGCTGCCGGTGCTCGCGGGGAAACCTCAGCAGAAAGGTCGAGAGATCGTAACTCCCGGGCCCGGCGGCGGCATGGTCCCAATCGATGAGCCGCGCCTGCAAACCGGTTTCACCCGGAACGACGAACGTGTTGGACGTCCAGAGGTCTCCGTGGAGGAGGGTTTCCGGACCCCCGAGCTGTGCCAGAAGATTCGCGCGTTCCGGCCCCTCCTTCATCAGGAGATGCAGCCTGTCTAGCAGCCGGTCGCACAGGGACCGGAGCTGCGGGGTCACCCCCTGCGCCTCCGGCGATCCGATCGCCTCGAGACAGTGAATCGCGTCCTTCACGTTCGACGTATAGAATTGGATCCCCAAATCTCCGCCATGGAGACGGACCTCGGGCAGGAGAGGGTGATCCGCAAACCGGCGGTGAATCTTCGCGATCAGATCGATCACTGCCTCCACCCGGGGCCAATCGGTCACCTCCGGCGCCAGAGG
Organism: Bacteroidota bacterium; assembly: GCA_036522515.1. Classification (NCBI taxonomy): domain Bacteria; kingdom Pseudomonadati; phylum Bacteroidota; species Bacteroidota bacterium. The sequence goes on along the minus strand of DATDFQ010000044.1, from coordinate 46,719 downwards.
CGAAGCTCCCAGGTCTTCATAGACATGCCACACGCACAGGCCGTTCCGTTCCGCTGCGATCCCGAGAAGGGCGGGGACGTTCTCAGCCAGCCCCACCGCCGGCAACCATCGCTTCATCGCAAGCTCGTTCCGTTGGCCGATCCGCGGTTCCAGCCGCTTGACGATCAGAGACCGGACCTCCGCCCCGCATTCGAACCGGAGGCGAAACACCGCGGGGTTCGGCAATTGCAGGCTCTCCCATCCAATCAGGCGGTAAGACAGGTCCGGCGCTTCCAGCAGCTCGCCAAGCAACCTGCAAAGCTCGCTGACGCCCGGCTGGCGCACATTCTCGAGCAATCCTTTGAGGTTTTGAATCATGAGGCCGCCTGACTTAAGAGCGGTTCGCCCCTGGTCCAGTTCATTGTTTTCAACGCTTCGACCATCCGCCTGTCGTAACTCATCAGATAGGAAATTGGCTTCACCAGGAACTCATGCTTATCAAACTCCATGCTCTGCGAAACCCAGTACATGTCGTCGATCAATCGAAAGAGTTTTCCATACTCCGCGAGGCGTTGGATGGCCAGGGGAGCCAGCTCGCATTGCGACGCCTTCATCGCCGAATAATAGACCGTGAGATCCGGACTGACGGTCCGGCCCGTAAACTGGGCAAAATCCGCGGCGGGAACGCCCCACCCCGCCGCCTCCCAGTCGAAGGTGACGAGCGCCAGCTCCGGAGTCGTGCGGATACAGACATTCTTGATCACAAAATCTCCATGGACCAGGGTTTGCGGCATCTCGGAACAACGATCTTCCACCTCGGGCCAGTTTGATTCCATCGCATCGCAATGCGAGATCATCGCGTCAAGAGTCCGAATATTGTCGGCGGGAAGCGCCGGGTTGGAGAGATGGCGCAGAAACACATCGCGCGAGGCTTTCAGGAGGCCCAGGTAATGGATCGGATTGCGCGCCGGAAGGAAACGCTCAAGACCTGCGCCGGCTGCCGCGGCGTGTACCGTCGCGAGCCAGTTTCCCGCCAGCGCACGGTGCCCCGAGTCGAGCGGAGAGTACGCCTCGCCCGTGGCTTCCTCCATGAAGAGCCAGCAGAACTCCCCGCTGTCTTCTTCGAGGAACCCGTAACACTGCAGTGCGCCGATCGGCAGGCGCGCGAGGAATTCGCTGTGGATCATATGCTCGATCCGCGCCGTGGCGGCCAGACACCGCTTTGCGATGACCGCCGATCCGCTCGGTCCGATCCCCGCCATCCTGTAAACAGCCGACTTGTTTCTCAGTTTCAGAACCTCGATCGCGGCCGGCTCGTCCCCGCCGGGGTTGATTCGATTCCAGGCGACGACCGCCCGGTGCTCCCTCAAATCCGGAGGGAGAGCTTCGTTGGTTACGGGCTTAGACATGGGCTTCCTTCACCTCTCTTCTCTCTTTTGGTTTTGAGATGAGCAGCTCTTCGAGATCCGGGTAAGAAGCGGCATCAATGGTCCTGACGTATCCGCCTTCGATTCTCAGGATCAGCTGGCAGTTGCTCAGAGTGCCCGGCCGGTGCGCGATGATGAACGTCGTTCGTCCGCGGGTGAGCCGCCGCATCGCGTCCACGATTGCGGCCTCGGTGTTGATGTCGACAGAGCCCGTCGGTTCATCGAGGATCAGAATCGGAGCGTCCTTGAGAAACGCGCGGGCGATCGAAATCCGCTGGCGCTCGCCGCCGGAGAGAAGCATGCCTCGCTCGCCGACGAGCGTGTCGTATCCCCCGGGGAGCCGGGTCACGAACTCGTGCGCGTTGGCGGCTTTCGCAGCCCGGATAATTTCCTCCTCCCCCGCGTCAGGCCTTGCGTACGCAATATTCTCGGCGATGCTCGTCGAGAAAAGGACCGGCTCCTGAAGGACCATCCCGAACTGGTTTCGCAGGTCTCCCAGGTTGTAGTCCCGCAGATCGACGCCATCGAGAAGAATTTTGCCTGCCCGCGGATCGTAGAAACGATTGAGCAGATTCACAAGGGTCGTTTTTCCGGCGCCGGTCACTCCCGAGATCCCCACGCAGGTTCCCGGCTGGATGTCGAAGGAGAGTTCCCGGAGGATTGGGCGATCATTCTGATAGGAAAAGGAGACGTCGCGGAACGAGATCGCACCCGCGGCGCGCGAAAGAGGAAGAGCGTTCGGGCGTTCGACAACGTCGGGCAATTCATCCAGAAGCGCGAACGCGCGCTCGGCGCTGGCCAGGTAATTCTGCATGCTGGCCGCCTTCTTGCTGATGTTTTTCAGCGGCACGGATAATTGCGACAGGTATCCCATCACCAGCAGGAGCTCGCCCAACGTCATCGTGCCCGAATCGATCTCACTTACTCCGATAAAAAGAACGCCAGACATTCCGAAGGCCATAATCAGAGCCACGAGCATCCCGTAGCCTCCTTCCACGAAGGCGAGGTAAATGCGTGCCCGCATGCCCTCATTCGATTTTGAGACGAATCGCTCCTCCTCTCGATCTTCCTGGCCGAACGCTTTCACGACGCGCGCGGCGCCGAGTACTTCGTGCACCACCGAGAGGGCCGAGCTTTCGATTCGTTTGACCTCCCTCGACTGGCTCCGAAGCCGCCTGCGGTAGGCCCGGGAGACGAAGTAAATCACCGGTGAGACGCCAAGCGCCACGCAGGCGAGCTGCCAATTGATCCTCGTCGTCACATAGACCATCGAGAGGAGCGTGAGTGACGAAGTCATGAAGGGGACCAGCCCTTCGACCGTGATGTTCTGGATGGCGGAAGCGTCATACTGGATGCGATAGGTCGAATCCGCCGTCCCTTTCGTGTCATGATAGGAAAGCGACAGGCGCTGCACGTGCCGGAACAACTGCGCGCGGAACCCGCGCAACATCTTTTCACCGGCATATGTCGTGAGGAGGGAATTCGCGTAGTCCCTCGCCTGGCTCAACGCGGCGACTCCGATGAGAAGCCCTACGACGAACAGGAGCAACCCGGTACCGGGTTGTTTCAAATACTCCGGCAAAACCGTATCGAGGAAACCGGAGAGCGGGCGTTTCCCGATGACGTTGTCCACGGCGATCTTCAGGGGGAGCGGGGTGAGCAGCGCCAGCGGCGGCGACAACAAGCTCAGGCAGAGGATGGCAAGCAGGTACCGCCAGTAGGGAAACGCCTGCTTCCACAACCGCCGGTAAAGCTGCAGGTTGCTGCGGTCAGGCGTCATCGCGCTCTTCCTGTTCTATTTTTCTGACGGCGCTCAGGAACGCGGCGGTAGCCGCGGCACACTCCCGGAGGGTGAACGATATGAGCGCGAGGCTGATCGATCCGAGGACCGCCACGGCGATCCAGCTCTTATCTTCGATGGCATCGAGAGTGATCACCGTGAACACCGCGGTCAAAACCAAACCCACAATGGAACACCGCGGCCACGACCGGATTCGCAGGAGCTGCTGGCCGTCGCCGTGATGCTCGACTGCGACAAACATCCGGGCGGAGCCCAGCAATCCTCCCCGCACTTCCAGATCCCAGGGGTCGAATTCCCCTCCCCGCCTGGGGAGGGCGCCGAAACGGCGTATTCCCGATTCCAGGGAACGCAGCCGTTCTTCCACCGCCAGAGAGTGTTTGCTCCAGATATTTGCAAGCCAGGGCCGCGGGATTGCGTATCCACAAACGACCCGGCTGCGCCAGATTGTAAGTCCCTGACGCAGGCGCCCCCATAAACGAGCCGCGGGCTGCAGGACATGGAGAATTGCCGTCAGGGCCCGTAGTTTTGCCCTGCCGAAGCGCGAAAGGGGTGAATGCGTGAACGAAACGCGAATTGCGCTTCGCGTGGCCTGCACCATCGGAGCCGCAACAGCCACTCCCAGCAGGGGAAAACTAAGCCTGAGGGGGGGCCAGTGAAGGCTGAGCAACGATAGAACTCCCAGGACCGTGATGAGAAGGTACCACTCGGGCATCATCGGCAGCGCGTCGATGAGAGTCGGGGCGGGTTCATAGAGGGACTGGAACGGAGCCAGCCCCCACGTGCCGTGGTAGATGCGCCCGTTGCGCCAATGAATGTACGGGACCCCGTAGACCCGTCCGGTCCATTTGGCGTAGCCGGCAATGCTGTATTTCTCCGGCCACTTCTTCTCAAGGAGCGCTTCGGCCTTTCCGTACCCCTTCTGCTGCCGGAGATAGGCGCGTACAGAATTACGCCGGTGGTGCCAGACGACTGCGGCGGGGCTGAAGCCCAGAGTCCAGCCATATCGCTGCAGGCGCCAGCAGACGTCCACGTCGTCGCCCGCCACGCGAAACATCGAATCGAATCCGCCGATCGCCCTCAGACAACTCTTGCGGAACGACATATTGCACCCCGGAATATGCTCCGCCACGCGGTCGGAGAGCAATACGTGCGTCGGCCCCCCGGGGGCATGGGAGACACACTCGGCGATCGAACCGTCGGTCGAGGGAGAAATGTTGGGACCGCCGACCGCGGCGTCATTTGCATAACTCGGGTTCAGAAACGTCACCGCCAGGTAATGCAGCCAGTCGGGATCCGGGTAGGCGTCGTCGTCGATATAAGCGACTATTTCTCCGGTGGCCGCTCTCCATCCCGTGTTCCGGGCGCTGCTGAGCCCGCGGTTTTGAGTGCTGATGACGCGGCAGTCGTATTCACGGGCGATGCGCGCAGTGTCGTCGGTGGATCCGTCGTTTACGACAATCACCTCGAAATCAGGGTAGTCGAGGTTTTGCAGGCCGTCCAGGCAATCACGGATGGTACGGGCGCCGTTGTAACTGCACACGACCACCGAAACACGCGGCCATCGAATGTCCTTCGCAAACGGCACTTCGGCGAATGCCCGCCGCACCGCGGCAAGAGCGGGTTTCGAGTTCCGATCCCGGTCGGTCAATCCGAAACTCCAGTCCGTCACTTCAGCCCCTCCCCGGAACCACTCGTCGGTCCAGGCGTACACGAATACTCCGGCGCAGCCCGCGGCAAATGAACACCGGACCTGCCAATCCACGCTCTCCGCCTGAGCCTCTTCGCCGTTTCTCAGACTATCAAGCCCCATCTCGGCCATGACGACCGGCCGGTCGCCGGCGATATTATGCAATCGGGCAATGTAGGGTTCCAGGGCCTTCTGGGATTCGAGATAGATATTGAAACAGACGAAATCGAGGAACGGAAGCTGGAGATACTCGGTAGAAGGGTAATTGACGTAGGTGACGAGCCCCTCAGGATCTTCCCCCTTCGCGCTATAATAGAGCCGTTCGAGGAAGTGTTCCACTTTACCGGCACCATGCCAGCGGACGATCGAAGCCGGGATTTCGTTGCCGATGGTATAGCAGAGGATCGCCGGGTGGCCGGCGCGCAAGCGAACTTCGGTCCGGACCATCTGCTCGATGGAACGCGCGCACTTCCGGTAGTCGACAAAGGCCACCGACCGCTCGACCGGGAGCCCGGCGATCACCCGAAGGCCGCGCCGTTGCGCGATGTCGAGCAACCAGATTGGAGGAGGTGTGTAGGTGCGGACGGCGTTGACGCCGTTATCCGCCATCAGGGCAAAATCGCGGTCTACCACCCGCCGGACCGGAAACTCCTCGTCATCGCTGTTGGGGCGAAATGTCCCGTATGTCACGCCCCTGACATACAGTTTCTCACGGCCGGCAAAGATGAACTTCCCCTGTACCCTGGGGCGATCGGCGGTGCTGCCGTTCGAAGGATGGATCCCTGAGCCGGCAAGTGTGTAGGAGGAGGGATCGAACGGGTCGCCATCACCGCGGTGTTTTGACACCACGGTCAGACGGGGACGCTCCTGTACGGCTTCCCCCATCCTGGATCCGTTGCCGCGTAATTGTCTTACCCTGTGTAAAGGATTGCTTTCTTCCATAAGTTCCGCGAAACCGCAGTTGTGATCGGGAGACTGTGCGCGTTTCCGCTTTACACTTAAGAACAAAGAGCCAATAGCCCCACTCCATCCGCGAGCCGGGAGTATCGCGGTGGAGAGAAGCTCAATACGATACAGCAAAATTTACTCGAGCACTAGGGTAAAAGCCATCGCGACATTTGCATCAACATTGCGTACGGGAGATGTCGCCCTCTCCCTCCTCGGGCCGCAAGAGAACTGAATTGCCGCCCTCTATTCGTCCCTAACAGGCATCGAATTTCAAAAGTTCATCAGATTAATGCGGGTGAATGGGAAGGTGAAGGCTCCCGCGCGGAATTGATTTTAGAAAAAGTGCGATTAGAATATTGGCAGAAAAGAGGGCGTTTTGAAATCCGGCTATCTTTTTTAGATTTCCAATTTCTTTTAAAGGCCCCACTCGTAAACATTCACGATTTTCTAAGGGGTTCAGATGAGAAAAATGAGAACCGGGAATCCCCGGAGGCGGGGATTTTTGAAAAAGTTTTAATCTTATTTTCATGCAGTTCCGGGAACCAAACACCATCCCGGCCTTGGAACATGCCGGGATGGGGAGAAAAGAGGATCCACGGCATTGGATGAACTCGATTTTGGCCCTCCCTACCCGGGATGGGCGGAACTAATGCAAATTTCTCTCGTATCAAGTAAGCATATGCCTGCACCGGCGGGAGAAGATCCTGCCCGGAGAAATATGCCGTTTGCGGGCTGACCATCAAATCTATCCTTCGATGCGCGATCACCAGGCTGTCGCGGGTTCACCCGAAGGCTGTTCCGAAACATTGTGAAGACGGAGAGACTCATGACCCCCAGGTTACGAACCCGCGCCGGCTCTGTGGTCATATCGGCTGCAGCCTGTTTTCTTTTCATCACGACTCTCGAAGCGCGCTGGTTCCCGCCCGGCGATAGCGTGATTCCAGCTCCCCCCCGCTTCGACGCGCTCCATCCGGTGCTTGTGGCAACTCCGCCGGTCATCGACGGCATCCTGGACGAACCTGTCTGGAACCTTGCCCCGCACGTTGGCGGCTTCAAGACGTTTGCCCCCGACTACGACATCGTTCCGAAGGAGCAGACGGACGTGGCGCTCGCGTACGACCGGCAGAATATCTACTTTGCGTTCCGCTGTTACGACGATCCGGGAAAAATCAAAGCCTCGGTCTCGCCACGCGATAAAATCACGGGAGACGACTTCATTTGCATCAACCTCGACGCCGCCAACGACCAGCAGGGCTTGAACGCCTTCTATGTCAACCCCCTGGGGATTCAGGCAGACAGCCGCTTCGCGGCAGGCATAGAAGATTTCAGTCCCGACTACGTCTGGTACAGCGCGGGGAAGCTCGATTCCATCGGGTACACCGTGGAAGTGCAGCTCCCGCTGAAAAGCCTCCGGTATGCGAACGACGACCCGACGGTGATGGAAGTCATTCTGGAGCGATTCATCAGCCGCCGCTCTGAGCACAGCTCGTTTCCGCGGCTCGATCCTGCGAAGGGTTTCGCGCTTCTCACCGAGATGTACCCGCTTGAATATCCCGGCATCGAACACTACAAGCTTGTGGAGATCCTTCCGGCAGTCACCGCGACCCGTCAGAATGTACGCCAGGGCACGGATCTCGTTCGCGATAAACAGGAAGGGAATGCGAGCCTGACGACGAAGTACGGAATCACGACGGACCTGATCCTCGACGGAACCCTCAACCCCGACTTCAGCCAGGTGGAATCGGACGCGGGGCAGGTGGATATCAATTTGCGCTATAGCCTCTTCTATCCCGAGAAGCGCCCCTTCTTTCTCGAGGGGCAGGACAATTTCAATATCGGGGCGAACGCGAATCTACTCGATCCGACGATCTACTATTCCCGGACAATCGCCGATCCGTTTCTGGGCACGAAGCTGACCGGGAAGGTCGGAAACGGAAATACCCTCGCGGCTCTCTATGCGATGGACGAGGTTCTTGAACCCGACCGTCCCACGATGGGAAGATACATCCATGTGCCGGTTCTGAGATACAAACGGACCCTTTCAAGCGACAGCTACGCCGGTTTTCTCTACGCGGGGAGAGAACTGGAGCATGGCTATAATAGAGTGGGCGGGTTTGACGAACAGTACAGGGTGTCGGACGCGGGCGTTCTGGAGAGCAACGGGTTTCTTTCGTGGGCGAAGGACGATCCGGCGGGCTCACCGGTCGAAGGGAACACGCTCGGGGCGCGCTTCTCAAGCGGGACGCGCAATCTCGATTACAATCTTAATTTCCGGGAGGTGTCGGAGAATTTTCGAGCCGATATGGGATATATCACAAGAACCGGCGTGGTCAACTTTATAGGATTCGTCCGGCCGAAGTTCTATCCGGACTCGAAATTCTTCCAGCGGATCGAACTCGAACTCTCACCGGGCGGCACGAAAGACCGGCCGAGCGGGCTCTGGGAAACTTCGGACGATTTCGCCTTTAACATTTTCTTTTCAGGGAATTGGCTTTACAGAACCCGCTTCAACTACTCCACCGAGGTCTTCAACGGCGAACTCTTTCAGACGAGCGGCGTACACACGCAATTGAAGGGACAGATCACCAAACAGGTTGCGATGACGCTCCTGTACCGGCGCATCAGGGCGATCTATTACCCGACGCCGGAGCAGGGAAAAAGCAACGTCGTGAATGCGGTCCTCACGCTCCAGCCATCGGAGAACTTCCTTGCCGAGGGAAGCTACATCTATACGGATTTCTACCCGGACGCCGTCGACACCAAGCTCTACTCCTATGGAATCACCCGCGTCAAACTGACTTATCAGGTAAATCAATATCTCTTCTTTCGCGCGATCGGCCAGTACAATGACTACCGGAGCGAGTTTACGAACGACTTTCTCGCCTCCTTCACCTATATCCCCGGGACAGCCGTGTTCATAGGATATGGATCGATCTTTGACAAGGTGAGCTGGGACGGGACAGACTATGTCCCGAGCGACAGGCTTCTCGTGATGCGGCAGGGACTCTTCCTGAAGATGTCATATCTCTGGAGGTCGTGAGCTCTCCGGATTGAAACTTTTCTTCGCGAAAGCGGGTTCTTTCAGCATGGCGTACCGGAACAAGTACTTGCGCATCCCCATACTGCTCTGCCTTCTGTTCGGGAGCGCGCAACCTAGCGCAAATTTTCTGGCTTGCACGGTGACGATCCACCGGTTCGCGCGGACGGTGGGCCGGATGGTTGACTGCTGCAAGGAAGCGAGGGGATGCAATGCCCGGAACACTCTTTGCAGCACGAAATCAAGTCCGGCGCAAAGGCCGCTGCCCTGCTGCCATTCGGTCGTTCCGTTCACGTCCGTATCCGAGCAACTGCGGATCGGCGTTCCCCAGCCGTTGCAGCCCGTAACCCTTCTTCCCGGGTGCCAATCAGCTCTCCTCCAACCCCAACTCGTCGAATGGAAAAATGTTCCTCCGTCGCCCGATGTGGGAGTGGAGATCCTCACTCTGAACCTTCGGATCTAGACCCTCGAGCGGTTTCCCCAAATTTGTCTGCTCCTCGTTCCCACGCTCTGCGTGGGAACGCAGTCCGCGGCGCTCTGCGCCGCAGGATAGTCGGGACGCAGAGCGCCCAAACAGGCGTTCCACCGCGGAGCGGTGGAACGAGAATATTATCACCTTTCATAAAGGAATTAAAGCCATGAAGAACCTATCAGTAATCCCATCACTCTTAGCCCTCACCCTTGCACTCATCGCCGGGGCAAAATCGACTAATTCCCGGGATCATGCAACCGTCCCGGGAGACGCGTTCGCTCTGTGGCCGTCGGAGGGAAAGCAGAAGGCGAAAACCGAGACCCCGTTTGCCTGTGTTCCGGAAGCACTCTCGCCTGCGGAGAGGAAGCGCCACTTCGATGAGCTGGGTCCGATGCTCCGCAAGCTCAGCACCGGCATCCGGGAACTGAAGGACGGATATGCGATCGATTTTCCGCCGGACCGGAAGACATTCGATCTTGTCTCCGAATGGGCGATACAGGAAAAGCTCTGCTGCCCCTTCTTTGACATAACGGTTCGCCTCGGACGGGAAGGCGGCCCTCTTTCATTGATTCTGACAGGCCGGAAAGGGACGAAGGAGTTCATCCATGACGACTTCGGCCCTTGGTTTGAATCGTCCAAGGAGTGAGCTGAGCCTGTGCCTATAAAAAAAGCCCCGCTCGAAAGGCGGGGCTTTTTTTGAGTAAGGGCCCGGAAGGAGTGAGGCGCGTTTACTTCGCTAAACCTATTTGAGCCATATACGTCTGGTTATCCCAGAACAACGATTCTTCTATCATCACACCGTTTTTCCAGTGGCCGATCGTGCACATGGGGAGCTTGAACGCCTTCCCGGTCGGCTTGATGGATTTCCCCTTGCCGACAGGCATCGGTTTGGTGAACGTTCCCTCCATGATGCCCTCGACACAGGTCCATTCTCCGTTGGCCGAGCCGATCCGGATCGGATGTTCCTTTAGTCTCGTGTCAGGGGCGTAGACGAACATCGCTTTGAGATCTTCGATGTGTTTTTCGATTCCATTCGTGTGATGACCGTCGGGCCAGTTTACCACGATGTCAGCCGAATGGCTTTCATGCAACCGGACCCATTCCTGATTGCTGAACACAGTATAATCGAGCGTGTCAAATGTTGCGAGGTTTTTCTCGAGCGTCGCATTGCCGTCGGCGATTGTTTTCAGAACCGTTTGCATGGAATCAATCTTCGCCTGCATTTCTTTCGTGTATCCGCTGTTGTCGGCACAGGAGCAGAGTCCGGTTATCAACACAGCGAAGGTCAGAAATGTCGCCAGCAGCAATGGGTTAGATGGTCCAGTTTTCATGATAGGTCTCCCTGAGATAGTTTTGATGAGGGGGGTTAGTTGTTCGGGATAACCGGTAAATGTATTGAGAAATCGCCTGAGTGTCAATAAACCCAAGTGACGGGTACTTGCTGATTTTCGTTGTCTTTGCGTCCCGCGACCTGAAGGTCGCGGCTACCGATGCCTCGGGCTTGGTAGCCGCAGCCTTTAGGCTGCGGGTTTTCGGCTCGGCTGTTGAAATTCCCCCACTACCAAGTGACGGGTAGAGGCGCATTTTCATGTTTTGCCGTCATCCCGACATGTTTCAGGTCGGGATCTTTCTAAAAGAGTTGAAAGATGCTGACCAGGAGCATGTCAGCATGACGAGTTTGAGAGGATCACCGCCAATCTGCGACACCACCGGCCAACTGATGCGGTCGCAAGTTTCAGCAACTGAGTCTGTTTCGGGTCTAAACCCTTTGGTATGTTAAGAAGAGGCAGGAGGAACCGCTCCTCTTGTTTATCATCCAATCATGTGAAGGAGACGTGACGCATGCGTAGCACAACAATGTTTGCAGCTCTCTTGTTTGGACTTCTCGCCTTCCTGCCGGCGAAGGCGCAGGTGAATGATTCGGCTGCCATCAGAGAAGCCGCCCTCAACTACGTCGAGGGTTATTACAATGCAGATTGGCAGAGAGTGTCAAAGGGAGTCTCTCCCGAGCTTGCCAAGAGAATCGTCATAAAAGACACGCTGGGGAATTTCATGGTGAAGAACATGGGCGCGTCGGAGCTCTTGTTCGCCACGAAACACAACCGGAATACGAATGTCCTCAATCCCGATCAACCGTTTAGAGGACAGGTAATTATTTACGATATTCAGGGGAAGATCGCGACCGCAAAGGTGGTCACCAACAAGTTCAAATTCATCGACTATGTACAGATGGGCAAGATGGACGGGGAATGGAAAGTCATCAATGTCCTCTGGGATTTTACTCAATAGTTCCACGAATCGACCCGGGGATTGCGAAAGGACCTGATGGGTCAAAAGCTCAAAGTGGCAATCCTCGGATTGGGAGGCGTGGGCGGGTACCTCGGAGGGAAGCTGGCGGCCCGGTACGCCGGCTCCGATGCAGCGGAGATCATGTTTATCGCGAGGGGGGATCATGAGCGGGCCATCCGGTCGGGCGGTCTGAAACTGATCACACCCGAAGGCGAGCAAATATCGCATCCTTCGAGAATCACAAGCCGGCCTGAGGAACTGGGAGTTGTCGACCTCGTGATCTGCTGTGTGAAAAGCTATGACCTGGAATCGAGCCTTGAACTTCTCAGACCCTGCATCACCGATCATACCGTAATACTCCCGTTCCTCAACGGCGTCGATGCCAGGGAGAGAATCAGCAGAGTATTTCCGGACGCCCGGGTGTGGGAGGGCTGCATCTATATTATTTCGAGGTTGATCGCGCCCGGGGTCGTCAGGCAGTCCGGCACACTCAGGAGGCTCTATATTGGTTCGGAGAATGAAGCTCCCGGCAAGCTTCAGGAGATTGAAACGCTCCTGACATCGGCGGGCATCAATGCAAAAGTGTCCGGGAACATCACACAGACGATCTGGGAGAAATTCCTGTTCATTTCACCGTTTGGCACCCTCACCTCCTACCTCGATCTTCCGATCGGGGACATTCTCGAAGACAAAGAACAGAAAGAAGTGCTTCTGAACCTGATAAAGGAACTGAAGGCCGTGGCAGATGCGAAGGGGATCCCGCTTCCGGAGGACATCGTTCAGTCGACACTGGCGAAATCGACGTCGCTCCCGTATGAGTCCAGCTCCTCGATGCGTGACGATTTTCAGAAGGGGAACAGGACGGAGGTGGAGTCATTGACCGGTTATGTGGCGGCGGAAGGAAGAGAGCTCCACGTTCCAACGCCGACGTATGACAGGATGCTGGCAGGTTTGAAATCGCGCGGACAAAATGTTGGTTAGAGAGTTGAATTGGATCCTGCGTTGAACGAGGTCTGCGCGTGCAACCACCCTACGTTGCGCTTGGCTTGATCCGCTTCCGGAATTTCATTCGCTTCAATTCGCTGTTCACATACTCCAGATCGACTTCATCGGGCCTAAAATATGGTCCGACCCACTCATTCAATTCGTGAAAATCGGGATGATGCGGGTTTGCGAGCACCCCGAGCAAATTGTGATACCCTCCCGGTCCCCCGCAGTCTTCCGGTGGGGTGCGCCTTTTTCCCGCAACGCAGGTGGGGTAATGGCATCCAGGCCTGGGCGCGAAGATCTTCTCCACGGTGATCCCGTGGTCCCATGAATCCCCAAAATCGTATGTATATGTGAAACGCAGCTTCTCCTTTTGGATTTCTTTCGCGAGTATCACAGTTCTTTCGTCGATAACAGAGTGGATATAGTCCGCACTCGGCGCACTGAAAATTCGATCGTGGATACGAAATTCATGAAGATGGGCGTCCGACCACATGAAGGCGGATTGTATGATGCGGTGGAGTTGGGCGAAAGTGACATATCCGGGAACTTGCAAACGGCGCCAGATGGGCGGCGAACAGTCTTCGATAGCAATCTTGAGCTGATAGATATCTGCCCCCCGGACTTTACCGCCAGTGGCGATCTCCCTTCTCCGCTGAGGGCCTTTCATGTGCGCGCTCATTTGCGATCTCTTCCGAAATCTCAGAACAAGTCCAGATACTCGTGGAATGTGAAAATCCTGTTCCTCCTACCACCAGTAGTTTCACTCAATATTCCAAGCTTCACAAAATCGCGGATCAACGCATTTGCCGTCGCGGGCGTGACGTCCAATGTGCCGGCGACATCTGCCGTGGTGAGTCGTGGCGACTTATAGAGATGGGTGAGGAGCCTTCGTGCCCGGGGGAGTTTCGTTCCAAGCGTCGGAAGTCGGTTTGATTCAATATTCTCACGGAGAGCCAGGATCTTCTTTAAGGTTGTGGTCCCCTGCCTTGCCGTCTCGGTTACGGCGACAAGAAAGAACCTTATCCATTGAAGGAGATCATTTGCAGTCCGCACGCGCATGAGATTGTCAAAGTAGGTGGCTTTGTGCTTTTCAAAGTAAGCGGAGAGGTACAGAGCCGGTTTCGACAAGATGTCGTTGCTGACAAGGTAGAGTGTGATGAGGAGCCGGCCAAGCCTGCCGTTTCCGTCGAGAAACGGGTGGATCGTTTCGAACTGATAATGTGCCATGGCGATTCTCATGAGGTGGGGCATTTGGAGCTGATCATTATGGAGGAAGTTCTCCAAATCGCTCATCAGAGAATGCACCTCGGTGTGGTGCGGTGGAACAAAAACGGCATCCTGAGGGTTAGCCCCTCCGATCCAATTCTGACTCCTCCGGTATTGACCCGGGAGTTTCCTTTTCCCCCGAACTCCCGCCATCAAAGTCTTGTGCGTTTCTTTCAGCAGCCTTGTTGAAATCGGAACATCTTTGAGCCTCCTAATGGCGTAATTCATCGCCCGGCTGTAGTTGTGTACCTCCTGCCATTCGTCCTTCTTCTCGGCATCCACGTCCGACTTTTTCATAACCGCATCTTCCATTTCGGTCCGGGTCCCCTCTATCCGGCTGGAGGTGGTAGCTTCCTTGATCACGTGTATCCTGATGAAAAGCTCGATATCGGGGACGTGGGAAGAGAACGCGTTGAGCTCGCCCAACATGCGGTTCGCCTCTGCGAGTAGTGCGTTGACCTTCGGGTCTGACCAGGTCCACTCGACGTTGAGGCGACTCGGCGAGAAGCTCCTATATCCGAATTGCCGTGTATAGGTGCCCGCGGTGAATTTTTCCAGGATCACGTGTTCAACAGTCGAATGAAAACATGCATTGTCTTATTTTAAAAATATACGATAAATTAAAATAAGAAAATCCTTATTTTAAGTCAAGAAATATGGTGCTGGCTGAATTTCGCTTCCTACTCGTCCCGCGACCTGAAGGTCGCGGCTAAAAGCGTTGAAAGATGCTGACCAGGAGCATATCAGCATGACGAGCTGGGGAGGAAGACGGCCAGGCTGAGGAACTACCTATCCACCGGCCGGTTTGTGTTTTTCGCCATGATTTTGAATATTGATAAGAGGTTTGCCTGTAATTGATGAGAAAAGAGGATTTGAACCTATGCCCGTCTACGAATATAAATGCGCATCGTGTGAAACGATGTACGATATCTATCATAAGGGCCGCGAAATTGTTGAGGATATCGTTTGCCCATCGTGTAAATCTTCGAGCTATAAGAAACTGATGTCCGCGGCCGGGGTTTCAACGAAAGCAAACTCATCGGCCCCGGAGTCGTGCGGCCAGGGTGATTGCTGCGGCGGTGGAAGTTGCGGTATGAATTAGCGCGGAATTGAACCTCCTGAAAACCTCCTTCCTTCTTTCTGCTCGCGTCGCTGTCAACCTGTTCAGTGGTCAGTCACCTCAATTCTGTCAATAGGAGTAACGCATGTCCAATAGATTCCAATTTCTGTCAATCGCACTCATTCTCGGAACGACCCAGCTTCTGTTCGCGCAAAAGGAGGCGCGGTTCATGCGCTTCCCCGACATTCACGGGGACGCGATCGTCTTCTCGTATGAGGGTGATCTCTGGCGGGCGAGCGCCAGCGGAGGACTCGCGGCGCGGATTACGAGCTTCCCGGGAAACGAGTATTCGGCGAAGTTCTCGCCTGACGGACAGTCGATCGCGTTCACCGGCACGTACGACGGATCGACGAACATTTATGTCATGCCCGCAGGCGGGGGAAACCCGAAGCGGATTACCTATGCGCCGGGAGGAGTTCAGACGGTTTGCTGGACGCCCGACGGCAAGCGTGTCGTATATCGCTCCTATATCGAGAACTACATAGGCCGCGACCCGAATCTTTACTTCGTGGATCGCGACGGGTCCGCTCCCGACCGCTTTCCGATCGATCGTGCCCGGTTATGCAGCTTCTCAAAAGACGGCACGAAAATCCTTTATCAGCGGAGAGAGGACGAGGAATATAACAGGAAGCGATATACAGGCGGCGACTATCCGGACATCTGGATGTATGATTTCCGGGCGAACATCTTTACCCCGGTCACCTCATATGTCGGAAAGAACGTCTATCCGATGTGGATCGGTGATGCGATGTATTATGTTTCCGACCAATCAAACAAGGTTTCGAACCTGTGCAAGATGGACTTGCGGTCGAAAACGATCGCGCCCCTGACCGCCTACGACGACGTCGACGTGATGATGCCGTCCACCGACGGGGAAAACATCGTCTTTATGCATGACGGGTATGCGCACCTCCTGAATGTGGCGAGCGGTGCCGTGAAGAAGCTTTCGATCACCGTTCCCTCCGACGAATGGACTCTCAGACCGAGAGCGCTGAACCCGAAGGACTACATCCACTCGATGAACGCCGCAAACGACGGGAAAACCGCCGCGATCGAAGCCCGGGGCGACGTGTTTATCGTGAAATCCGACAAGCCGCAGATCCCGAACATCTCGGAAACACCCGGAACACGCGAGATGTATCCCGCGATTTCTCCCGACGGCAAATCGGTTGCGTTCTTTTCGGACAAGTCCGGGGAGTATGAGCTCTACACGCAACCGGTGGGCGGAGGTTCCTGGACGCAGCTCACGACGACGTTGAACCGGACGAACTACCATCCCCTCTGGTCGCCCGACGGGAAGAAGCTTCTCTTCGGCAACAAGAACTTCACCATCTATTATGTCGATGTCGCCACCAAGAAGCTCGTTACCGTGGATCAATCAAATCAGCTGAAGAACGACGAGTTCTACTGGGAGATCAGCGACTACAACTGGTCGCCCGACAGCAGGTGGATCTGCTACAGCTTCGTCGAATACAATAAGAACAGCCGGATCTTCCTCTTCGATACCGAGACGGGAAAGAAGCAGGCCGTGACGGACGATTTCTACGACAACATCAGTCCCTGCTTCGACGCCAAAGGGGATTACCTGTACTACCTCTCGAGCCGAAACTTCGACATCCAGTTGGATTTTTACGAGGACAATCATATCGTTTCAGCCCCGCAGAACGTGATGGTCGTGCAGCTTCGGGCAAACGAGCGGCCGCCGTTCGCAGACACATCGGGCGGAAAGGAACCGAAGGGGGGCAAGTTCCGTATCGATCTCGAAGGGCTGAGCAAGAGGACCTACCCCATCCCGAACCTCTCGGGCAATTTCTTCCACTTGAGGGCCGGCAAGGGAAAAGTGTTGTGGTCGTCCGTGGACCGCTTCACAACGGCCGAGTACGGAGATATCTTCCAGCCGACCGGGGCCACGAAATGGCAGCTTCACATCTATGATATCTCGGAGCGGAAGGACAATCAGTTAACCGACAAGATCGCGGCATGCCAGCTCTCCGCCGACGGTTCAAATATGATCATCCAGAGCGGCTCCGATTATTATCTCACCTCGGTCGAGAAGGCGTACCAATCGAAATCGCCCGGGACGAAACTTTCGCTGGCCTCAATGGTATACAACGCGGATCCCCGGCAGGAATGGCTTCAGATCTTCAACGACATGTGGCGCTGGTACCGGGATTTCTTCTACAATGAGAAGATGGAGGGAAAGGATTGGAAGGCGCTCGGAGACAGGTACCGCTCCTATATTCCCTCGATCGGGTCACGGGACGATTTGAACTGGGTCATGTTACAGCTCGCCGGAGAGCTCGCCACTTCACACACGTACATCAGCGGGGGAGATGTCGGTCCGAATTTATCAATCTCCACCCCTCTCTACACCGGCTGGCTCGGCGCGGACCTGGTGGCAGACAAGACGAGCGGCTATTACCGCTTTGGGACGGTCTACGGTCCGACCGAATACAACGCGAATCTCTCGGCGCCGCTTGCAAGGCCGGACGTCGAGGTGAACGAAGGGGATTATCTGCTCGAGATCGACGGCAGGGAGATCAAGGCGCCGGACGATTACTTCAAATACCTTCAGGTGACGGGCGGGCAAAAAGTCAAAATCACGGTGAACGACAGACCGTCGAAGACGGGGTCCAGGACGTACGAGGTCGAGCCGATCCGCAACGACAATTCGCTCCGGTACGCCAGGTGGCTCAAATCGAATATCGACCACGTCTTGAAGGCAAGCGACGGGAAACTGGGGTACATGCATATCACCGCGATGGGCGAAGGAGGCATCGGAGAGTTCGACAAGTTCTGGCGGGCGTTCCGATACAAGCAGGGGCTCATCATCGATGTCAGGCGCAACAGCGGCGGATGGACCGAGTACTTCATGATCGACAAACTTGAACGGCAGATGGTCGCGCAGAACGTGCTGACCAACATGGTGCCCTTCCGGTATCCGGGGAGCACCTCGAGCGGAAATTACGTCGTGGTCTCGAACGAGAACAACGGTTCCGACGGCGAAGCGTTCATAGAGAATTTCAAGGCGAGAAAACTCGGAACGGTCGTGGGCGTTCCCTCCTGGGGCGGATTGGTGGGGATTCTCAACACGCAAACGACCATCGATAACGGCCACGTCGAGCAGCCGAACAACGCGTTCTATAATGCGGACAGCAAATGGTGGATTGAAAACCATGGCGCCGATCCCGACATCGTAATCGATGACGATCCCCAGAGCGTGATGGCGGGGAAGGACGTCCAGCTTGACAAGGCGATTGAGGTCGCGCTCAAAAACATCAAGGAGCATCCCTACAGCTTCCCGCCGGTGCCGCCCTATCCTCACCGGTAGCGAGAAACCGCTCCGTTTGCAACGGCAGCACTCACAAAAAGCCCCCGCATCGATCCCGGGGGCTTTTGCCGTTTCTGTCCGGGAGGGTTTGAATAGTACGCCCTAATGACCCATTCGCTTCCCGCGAAATCCCGCGAAATGGTGCAAATATTTTCACAAATCTGCGAATCAAACGCGATCAGCGGACAATGGGGAGATTTGCCTAAGTGATTGGCTGTACTTTTTTGGGGTAATAATTACGGAAAATATCCGATTGACGCGACCCCGGGAAAATAGTATCATTGGGGTGCATTCTGCCGGAAGAGGTTTTCCGGCCAACCTTCGATTGCAAACTACTTACGGTTACCGATATGAAAGCTGCGCGGAATTCATCCGGGCCGGTAAGAGTTTTAATAACGCACGACAACGCGTCGTTTCGATCCGGCCTTCGCTCCTTTCTCGACAGTCAGGAGAACATCGAAGTTGTGGGGGAAGCGGACAATGGAACCCTCACGATCGAAGTGGCTAAATTACTAAAGCCGGATCTCATTCTCATGGATATTTCCATGCCGGGAGTCTCCGGGCCCGAGGTATTCCGGTCGCTGAAGAGGGTCTCCCCGAAATCCAAATTAGTCATGGTGAATGTGCACGACGAGGCAGGATACAGAGATCTGGCCCGCCAAATGGGCCTGAGCCGGTTCGTCTCGAAGCGGCTCCTGAAGAACCGCCTCCCCGAGGTGCTTGGACGCCTCAGGCGAGTCAAGGATCGCGCTTCATCACGGGATCGTCGATCTTCCACCCATCACCACCATGCGTAAACTACTTCCCGATAAGACCTCGGCAAGCGCTTCGGTGAACGGGGCGGTCCGATTGCCGCGATTTGATTCGGTGGCGATCACCCATATGGATTCGCTCTACGCGTATGCGAACTGGCTGACGGGGAACTCGGAGGCGTCGAGCCTAATCCTCCGCGAAGCGTATGGGGAAGCCTCGCGCGCCCGGGCGGATGATCCCGACGATAAGAAAATCCTCGTCTATCTTTTTCAAACTCTGAGGTCAAAGCTTCTTCGCTTCCGTGAAATGGGCGCCGGCGTGCGCCGGGGTTTCGCCGGCGATGCGGGGGGCGCAAGATATAGTGCGGATCGCGAGCATCCCGAAAGTTCCGCGGATCCTTTGACGGAACCTGTCGTCTCCTTTCTCGAAGGGCTCATCCGGCGATCGATCAGATCGATGCCCGAGGAGTACGGTTCGGCGGTTCTTCTCTGCGAGATCGAGCAATTTACTTATTTTGAAATCGCCAACATCATGGACTGCGCCGTGGAAGAAGCGAGGCGCCGCGTGAATGAAGGTCAGCGGTGGCTCCGGCGCGAACTGACCCGGTATAGCAGGGTCCTCTCCGAGGATCCTTCCCTCACCTCATCACCCTCCTTTTCGTAAGCAACCCCCTGTCATCCTGAGGAAGCGGAGCGACCGAAGGATCTGGCCGGTTCGGATCCAATGCGTTCGGAGATCCTTCGCTGCGCTCAGGATGACAATCGGCGGGTGGCTGCGATCCGAACAAACCAAGCGACTACTCCAGATTCT
Organism: Bacteroidota bacterium; assembly: GCA_036522515.1. Classification (NCBI taxonomy): domain Bacteria; kingdom Pseudomonadati; phylum Bacteroidota; species Bacteroidota bacterium. The sequence goes on along the minus strand of DATDFQ010000044.1, from coordinate 26,809 downwards.
TGCTCGTTCCCACGCTCCGCGTGGGACCGCATTTTTCGGCCGCTCTGCGGCCGGGGTATAGGTAGCCGCAAGCTTTAGCTTGCGGGTTTTTGATCGGAGAGCTGTGCCATGGCGGGAAAAAGACCGCAGCCTAAAGGCTGCGGCTACCGAGACCGAGGCATCGGTAGGCGCGACCTTCAGGTCGCGGGATGACGAGATGAGGTTGACATTGGCCCCATTCATCGCTAAGTTCATGAGTATTTTCAGAGGAAAGGATCGTTGAATGAGGTACAGGACCATAGCCAGGCCCGGGTGGAAATCGCGGAGGGATTTTCTCTCCTCGGCCGGCAAAGGATTGGGTTTAGCCGCGATTTCGTACGCGTCGGTCGGGGCGCTTCTCAGGGATATTGATATTTCCGCGAAAAGCGTCGAGCATCTCTCGCCGCTGCAAGCCGCGTCGGAGGAGGATTTCTGGTCGGAGATCCAGCAGTCCTTCAGCGTGACGCGGGGAATTATCAATTTGAACAACGGAGGCGTTTCCCCCTCGCCGCGGATCGTCACCGACGCGCTCGTCCGTTACATCTGGGAACAGGAGGACGCCACCGCCTATACGATGTGGAGGATTCTGGAGCCCCAATCGGAAACCATACGGACGGGGCTCGCCGAGATGTTCGGGTGCGACCGGGAAGAGATCGCCATCACGAGAAACGCGTCGGAATCCCTGGAAATATTGCTCATGGGATTGAGGCTCCAGCAAGGGGACGAGATCCTCACGACGACGCAGGACTACCCCCGCATGTTGACGTCGCTCCGCCAGCGGGAGCGGAGAGAGGGAGTGACGCTTAAGCTCGTCAAGGTTCCGGTCCCGGCAAAAGGCTTCGGCGATATCGTCGACGTGTTCGAGAAGGGAATTACGCCAAAGACCCGGCTCATCCTCATCTCCCATGTCATCAACAGCACCGGCCAGATCATGCCGGTAAAATCCATCTGCGAACTCGCCCGGTCGAAGGGGATCGAGGTCGTCGTCGACGGAGCTCATTCCTTCGCGCATCTGGAGTTCCGGCAGCCGGATCTGGGGTGCGATTATTTCGGGACGAGCCTGCACAAATGGCTTTATGCGCCGAAGGGGACGGGGTTCTTATACGTGAAACGGGACAAGATCGAAAAACTCTGGCCCCTGATGGCGGCCGAAGAGAAGGAAAACCCCGATATCAGAAAATTCGAGGAGATCGGAACGCACAGCGCCGCCCCGAAGCTCGCGATCGGCGAGGCGATGCTCTTTCACCAGGGAGTCGGCGCGAAACGGAAGGAGGCGCGATTGAGGTATCTGTCGCGCTACTGGATGAGCCGGCTGAAAGATGTACCGAAAATCCGGATCAATACCTCATTCGACGACGACCAATCGTGCGCGATCGGGAATGTGGAAATCATCGGAATCGAGCCGGGGGCGCTCGCGGGGCATCTGATGGAGAAGCATAAGATCTACACGACGACATTCGCGCTCGACGACTTCCGGGGCTTGCGGATTACGCCGAACCTCTATACGACGATCCCGGAGTTGGACCGGTTCGTGGAGGCCATGAAAACGGTTTGCTCACAAGGGCTTCCGAAATAGGAGGGCATCACACCTTCATCCCTGCTCGTCATCCCGACATGTTTTAGGTCGGGATCATTCTAAAGCGTTGAAAGATGCTGACCTGAAGCATGTCAGCATGACGAGATAGTGAGTATCCGCGGCCTTCATCTCTGTCCATCATCCCGCCAAGCTTTCCGCCCCCCTCGTTCCCACGCTCTGCGTGGGAACGCAGTCCGCGGCGCTCTGCGCCGCAACGAGGTTGGGACGCGGAGCGTCCCGGTATGCATTCCGCCGCAGAGCGGCGGAACGAGAGGTCAATACCCAGACCAGAAACAACGAAGCCGGCCCCGGGGATCCGGGACCGGCTGTTCGTTGTCAAAAAGCCCGCAAGCTAAAGCTTGCGGCTACCGATTCATCGGCAGATTGCGGCTACCCTACCTCACCAACAACATCTTCTTCACGCTGAAGTAGGTCTGACCTGTAATACCGTTCTCCGCATCCGGCGTTGTCTCGGCGGAGAGCTGGTAGAAGTAGACGCCCGAGGAGAGCCGATGGGCGTCGAATTCCACCTGTGAATCCCCCTCATCCAACACCTCGCGGTTGATCAACGTGGCGACGACCTGGCCGAGGACGTTATAGATCCTGAGCGTTACGGTCGCCTCCGAAGGCAACGAGAAGGAAATCGTCGTCGTCGGGTTGAACGGATTCGGGTAATTCTGGTACAGGACAAACTGAGACGGCACCAGGGACGCAGGTGTGGGCTTGATCTTCCTCGTCGTCGGAGCATTGCCCATCACGGCCTTCAGGAACGGCACGTCCATGAGAGCCTTCGCCCCTCTGAGCTGGAGCTTGCCGGGAATCCAGACAGCCGTATCGGACCCGTCGAAGGGGAGAGGCTTCGAGAAGGCGCCGTTGATCAGCTCGACAGCCGTATTGAGATTGATGTACAACGTGGTATCGTTGTACTCCCAATTGGTCATCAGGTCGCTGGCGTAATCGGCGATATCGTTGAGCGTCATCCCTTCCAGCGGATCCCCTCCGCCGTTGTCATAGACGAGGTCCCCGAAGCCGGCAGGCGTCTTCGGCGGATCCGTCTCGCTTGCGGCGATGTTCACCTGCAAGGCGAGGAGATTCGCCATGAGCCGGTTATTGAACTTCGTCGCGGGAAGCGATTTCTGACGCTTGAGGATCGGCTTGCCCTTGATGAAGTCGAACCCTCTCGGTTTGCCCGTCTGCAAGAATCCTTTCGTGTTGAATGTCTTAAAGACATCGCTCTGACTGTGGGGCATCAGATACCCCTTCACCTTCCCGGCGGAGTTGAGCTGATCGGGTGAACCGACGAGCAAGGAGCCGCCCTGCTTGAGGACTTCATCGATGACATTGGCGGTGTTCGGCATCAGGACCGGTTTCCCGGGCTTCGCCCTCTTCACGGGCTTTACCTGACTCGGATCTGCGAGCTGTTCCAACGTGAACGTCCGGTATCGCAGCGTGGTATCCGGATCGAACACGTTGAGGAAGATGATCGTCGCCCCGTCCGTCGAATCGGGAAGGCTGACCACGATCGAATCTCCATGATCGGAACGCAACGAGTCGTTCAGATAGATCCTGTCGAACTTGTAATTCCCCACCTCTTTCCGCACGATGGAGTAGGTGCCCGGCACGCACGAGGGGATCGGGGTGTTCGGGAACGGGCTGATGTTGTCGGTCAGGAATCCGTCGAACAGCACCCGCCACGTCGCACCGTCGCTGTTCAGATAGGAGATCTTGACCGGCCACGGGTAGGGCGTCGGTATCACCGATCCCGCCGTCAGATACGTATCGTGGCCGATGCCGACCGTATCGTGCGTGATGATGATGTTGATCCACTTCTTCTTGTTGCCGAAGTCGAGCCCGCTGATCGTCCCGCTGTCGGTGATCGTGACGTGATAGAACGGCGGCGAGACGGGCCAGGTCTGCTGCCATCCCGGCCTGCCCTCTTCGACCACGCAATACTCCCCGGCGCAGAGGTTATAGAAGCAATAGAACCCGAGAGAATCCGTCATGGTGCACGCAATCGTATCCTTCGTGGGATAGTGATCGATGTTGCACTTCACCAGGCAGATCCTCCAGTTCGCGATTCCCACCTCCGTTCCGTAATTGAACTTGTGATTCCCGTTCGCGTCGTTCCATTTTCTTCCGCAGAGCTTTCCGTGGCAATGCAGGCTGTCGCAATCCTTCAGGGTCAGGTTATACGGACCCGACGTGTCTTTGCAGAATGTCGGGCCGGGACCGGTAAGGATCAGCGTATAGGTCCCGCTGCCGATCGGAGTGAGCGTGTCGTTCGTCCCGTTCGGCGGCGGGATGGGAACGTTGTTGAAGAACCACTGGTAGGTGTAGTAGCCGATGAACGGACCGATCGGGCCCGGGATCTTGACGCTATCGCAGAGCAGATCGCATCCGAACGGATAGAGACTGAGGTTCGGAACGTTCGAAGTCACAGTAATGGCCCCGGTGGCGCTGCATCCATGCGGGGTCGTGACCGTCACGGTGTAGACACCCGGCAGGGTCACCGTGATGCTCTGGGTTGTGGCCCCCGTGTTCCAGACATTGTTCGTCGGGTACGAACTGGTCAGCGTCACGGAGTCGCCTTTGCAGAGCGCCGTCGGACCGCTCGCCGTAATAACCGGCGGAGGCGGCACCGGGTAGACGTTTACCGTGAATGGCGCCGAGACCGCGGAGCATGGAGGCGAATTGGAATCGGTCACCGTCACCGTGTAGGTATAGGCTCCCGGCGTGTTCAGGAGGACGGTGATGCTCTGGGTCGTAGAGGCGTCCGACCAGAGATACGAGTACGGCCCGGCCGGAGCGTTGAGCGTGATCAGGCCCGATCCGCAGATCACCGGAGTGCTGCTCGGTGTAATGATGGCGGGCGGGAGAGGATTCACAACGACCGAGACCGGAGGCGATATACAGATGCATCCTCCCGCGTCCGTGTCGATGACGGTGTAGGTTCCCGTCACGGTCGCGGAGTACGTCTGGAGGGTCGCGCCGCCGATATTGACCCCGTTCAATTGCCACTGATAGCCGCTCGCCGGAGACGAGGTGAGCAGCACCGATCCGCCCGCGCAGATCGGCGGCGGGTTCGTCGGGTTGATCGGACAGTTGGTGGAGGGAGCGGTAATCGTAATCGAGTGCATTACCGTGCTCGTGCAGCCGTTCGAATCCTTGACCGTCAGAGAGACAACATACGTCCCGGGGACCGCCCAGGCATGCGAGGTGTTCTGCAGGCCCGAGGTGGCGCTGTCGCCGAAATTCCAGAGCCAGTTCACCACAGGCGCGCCCGAGCCGGAGAGCGGCACGTCCGTTCCCGCGCACGCGGTGGCGGGGAGAATAAACGCCGCGCTCGGGGGAGCGGAAACGTTGACGGTTTTCGTGATCGATACGATGCAGGTGCCGTTCGAAACCGTCAGGGTCACATTGTGCGGCCCTGGAGTGGTAAAGGTCGAGGACGGATTTTGCGCAGTCGAAGACCCGGGCGTCCCTCCCGTGAAGGTCCAGTTCCACGAGGTAATGGAGTTGGGCGGGAGGAACGTCGAGAGATCGGTGAATTGCATCACGCCGCACACCCCCGCGAAGCTGAAGTCGGCAGCAAGCGGGACGGCGACGGGGTGCGAGACGCTGATCGGGCAATTGCTCGGATCGAGGCCGCTGTAGGTTACGGTGTACCATCCCGCCTGGGTGAACAGGTGTGTCGGGTTGGTGAGCGCCGAGGTGTTGTTCCCCAGACTTGCGGGATCTCCGAAATTCCAGCTTGTGCTGGTGATTCCGCCGGTGGTCGATCCGTTAAACTGCACGGGGTTGCAGACTGGCTGGGTGATGGTAAAGCTGATCGTCCCGGTCGGTGTACACGGACCGCCGCCGGTGCATGGGGCGGATGTAATCGTAATCGGGTTCGAAACGGAAGAGCAGCCGTTTGCGTCCGTGACGACCACAAAATAGGTTCCGGTCGCGGATACTGTAATGGTCGGAGTTGTCTGATTCCCCGGCGACCAGAGATACGTGTACCCGGGCCCTTGCAGCGCGTAGAGCGTGTCGACAAAGGGCGGCGGCGGAGAGCAATAGCTCGTCGGATTGGGAGTGGAGATGCTCGCAACCGGACCGGGGCTCACAGGCACCGTGATCCGCGCGGTATCCGAGCATCCGAAAGCGTTCGTCACTTTCACCCAGTATGATCCGGGCGCGGTAACAATGATCTGCTGTGTGTTTGCCCCAGTGTTCCACTGATACGAATTCCCGACACTCGAGGTGAGAATAACCTGGCCTCCGGGGTTACAGACCTTGCCGGTCATGGAAATCGTGGGAGTCGGTTTCGGATTCACCGTCACAGGGAATGTGAGCGTGGAGGCGCACACTTTCAGCTTGACGACGGCCGGTCCACCTGGGCCGTGCCACAGAACGGTGATCTGGTTCGTTCCCTGGCCGGAGACGATGCTTCCCGAGGGAGAGGGGTTCCCCGACCCGTCGACAATTGACCACGTATAGACGATGCCGGGATTCGGGCCGCCCGCGGTGAAGATCGACGTCTGATCCATGCACGCGACATTGCTGCCCGTGATGTTGGGAATCGAAAGAACCGTCACGGGGATGGAGATCGGAGCCGAAGCGCAGTATGGCGGAACGGTCATGACCTGTTTGACGGAGATGGTGCCCGGTCCGGACCACATCACCGATACCGGATTCGCCGAGGGAGAACCGATGATCGTTCCTCCGGTGACGGTCCATAGGAATGTGAACCCGGGGCCCGAGGGCGTCGCCGTGTACTGGTAGGTCCCTCCGGGGCAAATGACCGGCGGTCCGGTGATCGCAACAGCGGGGGGAACCTGCGTGACCGTGACATTCATGGTGACGCTCGGATTACAGAAGAGGGTGGGATTCAGAGGCACCGCGGTCACGGTGTGCGCTCCGCCCGTCGTCCACGTGACGACGATCGAGTTGGTCCCGTTCCCCGTGAACGTACCCCCGGTGACAGTCCAATTCGCGTTGGCGCTCGCGAAATAGCTCGACGTCGAGCCGATGCAGAAGGGTCCGGGCAACCCGAACATCTGGAACACGTCGCGCACGTTGATCATGATCGTCGACGTCCCGCCGCAACCGAGCAGAATATTGTTCCATGTCGCCGTCAGGGTGTATGTTCCGGGAGTCGTCCCCCAGTGAATCTGGATCGCGTTGGTATTCGTCCCCGAAATGATGTTCCCGCCGCCTGAAAGCACCCAGTTGTAGTAGGTGCCGGGCCAGAGGGGGAGCGTGTAAACTTCGTTCGTGCTCGGGCAGACAACCAGGTTTCCCGTGATCGGTCCGTTCGTCGAGATAATCGGAACGATTACGGTGGTCGTGTCCTGACAGACGTTTCCGCATCCGGTGACATAGACCGAGACCGTCCCTTGCGGTCCGGGGCCCCATTGCACGCAGATGGTGCTCTGGTTTGTGGGTCCGACGATAATTCCCCCGTTCACCGTCCAGTTATAGACCGCTGTCGGGCATCCGGTCGTCGAGTAACACGCCTTCGCTCCCGCGCAGACCGTCGCCGGGCACGTGATGACCGGCCCGTCGAGGGTGCTCACCGTAACCACGTGGGTGACCGAATCCTTGCATCCGCACTTGTTGTAGGCCACGAGGGTGATGGTCTTCGGCCCCGAGGTCGTATAGGCGTGCGTCGGGTTTACCGCGGTGGAGGTGTTTCCGTCGCCGAAGTTCCAGAAATAGGTGAGGGCGTTCAGAGACTGGTTGATGAAGTTAAGAGGAACATTCTTGCAGACATTGGAAGGGACGCTGAATGCGGCCACGGGCGAATCGATAATCTTGACGCATTGTTCCTTGGTGGCGACGCACCCCATCGCGGTCGTCTCGGTGATGGAGATCGTACCCGGTCCCGCGGGCCCCCATAAGACCGTGACACAGTTGGAAGTCGCGCTTCCGACGATGGTTCCGCCCACCACTGTCCAGAGATACGTATCCCCGGGCACGAGCATCGTACAGTAGCTGGTGTAGGAGAGCTCGCACGCCCCGAGACATGAATGTTTATCGTCGGGTTGGGTCCCGTTCCGGGCGCTGTCGAGGCAGCTCGAATCCGGCGCGAAGGAAGGGACGATCTGGGGGTTCGGGTATGGGCTGCCGGGAGGGCAATTCTGGCTGTAGGCGATGAGAAGTGTCAGCCGGCAACAGACGAGCAGAACAATGAGTCGAAGAAGTTTCATGATACTTCCTTTCGATGAACTAATTGATGAACGGTTTGTTGCTTCGCCCGGCCATGCTGCCTCGGTCACGGCCTTGCGAGGATGATTTTCTTCGTATCGATATAGCTTTTTCCGCCGTACTCGGCGGAGAGCCTGTAAAAATAAATTCCCTGCGCGTTGCCCGGATTTTGCGCCCATTGAGACGACCCGACTTCCACGTGGTGCGTGCCGGCGTCGTAAACGACGTTGTCGATGAGCGTCGTTACCTCCTGTCCGGCGGTGTCGAGAATCGTCAGTGTTACCAGGGCTTTGTCCGGCAGATCAAAATCGATCCCGGACGGATTGAAAGGATCCGGATAGGTTAACCTTGATGCGAGTTCCCCTCCCATGACTATTTCTCCTCTGTAAGCGTGCACCAGACCTTTTGGCTCTTTTTGAGTTGAAACCCGGAGACCGGGCGGCGATTACGCGCGTCTGACGCGTGTAATCGGAGTGCAAAGTACAGAAGAGGAGGGGGTCCCACAATAGTGGATTCCATGATTCCGGGGTTGGAAATACATGAGGGGAAGGGCGGGGCGGAACGAGCCCGGGAACGGCGGAAACGGCGAAACGGGCGCTTTAGAGCAGGGTTTGCCTCTTGGGGCTGCTACTCGAGCGAGGTTAAACCCGCCCGGATGGCATACTTGGTGAGTTCGGCGATACTATAGAGATTCAGCTTCTCCATAATATGCTGTTTGTGCGTGTCGATCGTGGGAACGCTCACATGGAGCCGTGCGGCGATATCCTTGGTGGAGGTGCCTTCGGCGATGAGCTGGAGGATCTCCCGCTCCCGTGCAGTGAGTTGTGAAGGCTGGGCGGCGGGCGATGACGAAAGATGCTGGAGGTAATCCTGGACGACGATCCCGGCAATATCCGGACTGACGTAGATCTTGCCCGCGAGGACGGTTTGGATCGCGCGCTCCAGTTCGTCGAGCGCGCTATGTTTCAGAAGATACCCGGTCGCTCCGGCGGAGAGCATCTCGCCCACGTACCGCTTGTCGGCGTGCATCGAGAGGGCGATAACGCGGACCCCCTCGACCTGGGCGATGATCTGGCGCGTCGCCTCGATCCCGTTCAGGTCGGGCATCGAGATATCCATGATCACGACGTCGGGCTTGAGGGAGTGGGCGAGCCGTATGGTTTCACGGCCGGTCTCCGCCTGGCCGATGATCGTCATCTGGAGCTCGTTTTCCAGGATGCTTCGCAAGCCCTCGCGGACGAGCTGGTGGTCGTCTGCGAGGAGGATCCGCACGGAGGGTTTCTCCTGGTTCATGCGCCGGCGCCCTCCAGCGGCGCGAGGATCGTGACGCGGGTTCCCCCGCCGTTGTGCGGACCTATCTCCAGCCGGCCGCCGAGGTAGGCCAGCCGTTCACGGATATTGAACAATCCAAATCCTCCTCCGTTGAACGAGGATTTCGACGTGCGCGCGGCGTCGATTCCGATCCCGTCGTCGGTGATGTCGATCTGGATCGCGTCGCGCGCGCGGGAGAGTGAAACGGCGGCATGTTCCGCTTCGGCGTGCTTGATGATGTTGACGAGCACCTCCCTTACCGCATGAAACAGCAATACTTTCACGTTTTCAGAAAGCTGCTTGGGGTTCCGGTCGTCGTGAAATTCAATCCTGAGCCCGTGCTGGTTCTCCATCCGTTCGGTCAGCCATCCGATGGCGGCCTCGAAGCTGAGCTCGTAGAGGATCGGCGGGCAGAGTTCAAAGGTCAGCGTTTGCGTGTTGGTGATCGATTGATCGATGAGGTCGCGGAGGTCGCCGAGGAGCTTCTGGTGGGCATCGGGGAGTCCGGATTTCTCGAGGCTGCGGATCTTCATCTTGCCGAGCGCAAGGGTCTGCCCGATGACATCGTGCAGATACGTCGCCATGCGGCGGCGCTCCCGCTCCTCGGTCATGGAGAGCTCGGAGGTGAGGGAGCGAAGCTTCCCTTCCGCGTGCTTCCGTTCGGTAATCTCGAACGAGGTCGCCAGGCGAACGGGATGCCCCTGGAATTGAATCCACCCGGAGGTGCAATCGACCCAGCGCTCCCGTCCGTCCTTCGTGATGATTCGGGCTTCGTAACGCTGGGCCGGGCCGGCGCTTTCCGCCTTCTCCTGCTCCTTCGACCGAAGCAGCTCCCGCTCCTCGGGGTGAATCAGGTCAAAGTAGCTTTTCGCAAGAAGCTCGGCCCGGGAGAACCCCGTGAGGTTTTCGGCCCCCGAGTTGACGAAGAGCAGCCGGTTCTCCCCGTAAATGAAAATCGCCGAGGAAGTCATCTCCGTGACCGTACGGAATTTTTCCTCGCTTTTTCGGAGGGCGAGATCATGGTTGCGCTTCCTGATGAGGAGCACGGAGCCGAGAGCGACGACGGCGAGAGAGAGAAGTCCGGTCGGTATCAAAAACCCCGGCCGGAGATACATCGGCAGCGGCACCAGGAATGATCCTCCGGCCCCCTCCGGGGTATAATTGCCGAACAGACCCCTCGCCTGCACGCGGTAGGTGTACGATCCCGGATCAAGATCGACGAACGTGTGTTCATTCGTTCTGCTCCAGGCGGACCAGCTTCCTCCCTGAAGTTCGAACCGGGTCATGATTTCCGTCGGGTCGAGTTCTCCCCAATAGGCGTGGGCCCGCCACCGAAGCAGGATATTCCCTCCTTCCGTTCTTGGAACGTCGAGCACGACGCGGGGGGCGGGCGTGTTGCTGGCGTCGAGATTGAGAATCGCGACGCCCCCTCCCTGTGTGCCGACCGCCACTTCGCCCGCGAGCGGCAACACGGGCCAGAGCACCGGATGTTGCAACCCCGAGAGCCTGTCGAATGTCGACCACCGGTTGTTCGCGTAACTGCACAATCCGTCCGCCGTCGCAATCCAGAGTCTCCCCGTCGGGTCGACATTCATATCCCAGATATAATCGTCGATCAAACCGTCCGCCACCGTCAGGTAATGGACGCTGTCGTTCCGGTCGACATACCCCACTCCGACACCGAGGGTGGATGCGTCGCCAAACCAGGGCCGCTGGGCGCTGTCGATCGCAAGGGTGAATACCCTCTTGGTGCGCAACCCGGTTCCGAACTTCCAGTGCGTCCAGGTGCCGTTCCGGGGGTCGGGGACATCGCGCCCCGGAGCTCCCGGTTTCCACCGGCTGAGTCCGGCACCCGTTCCGAACCATAACGATCCGTCCCTCGCCTCGGCGAACGCGTAGACCCGGCCGCTGGTCAATCCCTCATTCACTCCCCACGGGATGAACTCATTCCCCGACCGGAGGAACGCCCCCGGTTCGAGCCGCTCGCGTCCCGGCGCGTTCTTTCCCATTCCCAGGAACCAGAGACGCCCCTCCCGGTCTTTTCGTATCTTGTGGATGTGGATTCCCCCGCGGCCCGGACTCACTTCGAAATGTTTCCATCGCGAGCCGTCCCACCGGTAGACCCCGTCGAACGACGATCCGCTCGAGATCCATACGCCTCCCTGCTCGTCCTCGCCGAGACCCGTGACGACGTAGAGCGGTTCGGAGTTGATCCCGGAAACGTAGCGGACCGACCCGTCCGGGTTGTGGACCTCCACGCCGTCGCTCGTCGCCACCCAGAGCCTGCCATCCCGGGTTTTCAAAAGCTCGTTCGTATAGTTCCGCAGATCGGGCGAATCGTGTTTGAGAAACCTCCAGCGGGAGGACGATCTCTTATAGAGGAACAGGCCGTGATCGGTGCCGATCCAGAGATCCCGGTTCGTTCTGAACTTTACGAATTCGATATCCCGGATATCCGGATTCATGAGCTGCAACAGAGACCATGCGCCCTGCTGCCGGATCTTGACGTCGCCGGAGCGGTAGGCGACGATCGCCTCGTCGTCGACGCCGACATCGAGCGATTTGACGTCGTCGGGCCTCTCGGACGGGTTCCGCACCGGCGACGATCCGTTGTGCCATTCCCACAATCCCCTCATCCCGAAAGGGTAGGTCAGGCAGGTGATCCCGGTTCCGTGTTCGTTTTCCGCAAGGAGGCTCCCGGCCCCCGGCGTGAAATCGCAGGCGATCTTCATTTTCCATTCACCGGACTCGAAGCGGTACATTCCGCTGAAGAGGTTGGCCCATACGCTGCCGCCCCTCGTATCCCAGAGGGAAATTGTCTTGCCCGCCGTCAGGTTCGATGAAGGAGTGAAGGGAGACGATTTCCCGTTCCGGTAAATCAGGATCGAGGAGTGATCCTTCATCAGAAGGGCGTCGGGCGGGAAGGTCGCCAGGTCCGTGGCGTAATTGAGAGAGATCGGGGAAAAGCCGCGCCTGTCTCCCAGATAATATGTAACGCCCGAGACCAGCAGGAGTTGGTTCGCGCCGAAGCGCTTCGCCGCCTCGAAACGGTCGACGGGGAGGCCCATCGAGCTGTCGACATGATTCCAGCGGAAACCGTCATACCAGGCCAATCCGGCGCTCGTGAGGGCCCAGATCGTGCTGTCGCCCGTCTCCACCACATCCATGATCCGGTTCGAGGGAAGGCCCGAGACGGTCGTAAACTCCACCCACCGCCACACCTCGTCGAATCGTGTCGTCTGGGCGGAGGTGCAGGAGATAATTATGGGAATTGCGAGGGTGGAAAGAAGAGCCCTCATGTGCCAGGCTATCAATTTATTCCAGACCGTGGTTGTTACCTTGAGGGTGGGTCGTCCCGGTTGCAGCGAACGCCGATGGAATTAATTCAAGCTGATTCCCTTGAGCTTTGCATAACGCGCCTTTGCATCGTCCAATTCCTTCGATTTGAAATCGGCGTCCTTCCAGATCTCCAGAAATTTTGCATACTCTTTCACCGCATCTGCGGTCCGGCCTTCTTTTTCGTACGCGACGCCGAGCCAGTAGTGCGCCTTGACCGAGGCGACCGGCGCATACCAGCCTGTCGGCAACAGATCGACCACGGGATCGATGTACCCGCTCGGGATCCACTCTGCGACCCGGCGGAATTCTTTCACCGCCTCCTCCACCTGACCGGAGCTCAGAAGACTTCGCCCAAAAAACAGCTGCGGCGCTGCCTTCACGTGAAATATTTGTAATGCCTCCCGATATTGCTCCGCAGCGGCCCGATAATTTCCCTGCTCGAAGGAGAATAACGCCCACGTGTAACTCCTGGCCGCTTGAATACGGGGTATCTGCCTCGAAACCACTCCTTTGAGATCCTCAAGCGTTTTCCTGTACATGGCCGAATCGCCGGATTTCAAATACGCCCAGGCCAATGCGTCCCGGCCATACGCCAGGTCGGCGGGGTTCTTTCTGAGCTGCTCCGACCTTAACCATGCGTACTTTGTCATCATGGGATAGTCGCCCAATTCATACGCGTTCAGGAGCAATTGGAGCCAATCATCCGGGAGCAGATCAAGGGATTGTTTTTCGTGATGTGCATTCAGGTTTTCAATCAGTCGCCGACGCGCCTCTGTCAATTTGCCCTGGTGGGCGGAAAAAAGCGCAGAAGGATCACGCGGCCTGTGCAATTCCATCATGTACTCTCGGGCGCGAGCGTAATCCCCGTGGTTCATCGCATCGAAGCCGAGGGGGATGTTCGATCCGAAATCCGATCGCATAGAGACCGCTTTCCGGTACCAGCTCATCGCAGAATCCCGCTCCCCGAATAGAAGGTACAAATCGCCTTTGGAGTCGTAGGGGTTTGGTTCGCCGGGTGCAAGGTTTAAGTAGTGATCGAGCGCCGCAAAGGCATCCTGCCGTTTGTCGAGCGCGGCATAACCGTACGCGAGGATATTCCATAGAGATTTATCCATCGGATCACGTTTCAAACCGGCTTGAATAACCCGGATTGCTCCCTCGGGGTCACAGAAGGGTTGGTAGTACGTGAGCGCCAAGACCAGGTATGCAGCCTGTTCTCCGGGATACTTCTCAATCAATTGTTCGAGGATTCGTTTCGTCGAAGCGGGATCCTGCCCGACGTTTCGCGCATACGATCCTTCAATCAAGAGGCGCTCCCTCTCGCCTACGTTGTTCCGGAGTTCATACGCTCTGCGCATGGCGGCGTCCGCTTCCGTGTTTTTACCCAACCTGAATTCCACTACCGTCAGCCAATTGTATGCCATCGCGAAATTGCTATCCAGTTCAATTGCCCTCTTCAGCGCCGCCTCCGCTTCATTAACTGAAAATTTCTCAATGAGGTCCACACCCTCCAGATACGAACGGTAGGCTTCGGTCGAGCGTGTGGTAGCCTCGGCTATCGGTCTTGTATCAGTCTGCCCGGTCAGGTTCAAATCCCCCTTGACGAGGAGCGCCAATGTGTCGGCGAGGGAAAAGATTCTCTCCTTTGAAAATCCCGAAAGCCGCTGGGTGCTCAGGATTTTTCCGCTCTGAACTTCAAGGAGGCGGTAGGTGACCGCCAGCGTGGGTTCCTTTTGCAGGATACTCCCCAACAACATCATCGAGACTCCCGCCCTTTGGGCGATCTTTGTCGCGAGCGAAGGAGGGATCGTTTTCGAATCGCCCTCCCCCAGTTCTTTCCGGATATCGTACAGCCTCTCGCGGCTGATGACGTCCAGGTTCCTGGTCTGAAAGAGCGCGGTGATCAACAAATTGGATAACATCTCGCCGGTGTGGTCTTTGTCCTCCGGGTCGGGAATATTCTCGAAGTACATCACCGCCAGCGAGCTCGGTTCCGATGCTGCGTTGCTTTTCTGCGTGCTGATCTGAAAGTTGAACGGGTTGAACACGATTGCAATAGCGATCAGGATGGCTAGCGTTCCAACCGGTATGAGGAGCTTCAGAAGGCGTCCCGTTTTTTGAGGAGCCGCGGCGGGCATCGGGGCGGTCGTTGAGCGGGCGTATCCCGTCCGGGCATACTCCAGGCTCTTCCGCTCACGCCGCAGATCTGCCAGCAGGTCGTCCACATGCTGGTACCGGTCCTCCCTGTCCTTGGCGAGAGCCTTGAGGACAATCCGCTCCATTTCGGCGGATGTTTTGTCGTTGTAGCGTGCCAGGGGTTGCGGGTCTTCGTTGATCAGAGAGTAGATGAGCGCCGCCTGGTGTTCCGCATAGAACGGCAGGTGGCCGGTGGCCAGTTCGTAGAGCACCACGCCGAAGGAAAAAATATCGGATCGTTGATCGACCTCTTCGCCCTGCGCCTGTTCGGGCGACATGTAGGCGGCCGTTCCGAGGGTCGACCCCGCCTTTGTGAGTTTTGTCGCCCCCTTAACCTTTGCGAGCCCGAAGTCCATGATTTTCACCTGGCCCTTCGGTGTGATCATGATGTTGTCCGACTTGATGTCGCGGTGGACAACCCCCTTCTCATGCGCAGCCGCGAGTCCGTCGCAGACCTGGATCGCGATATCGAGGGTTTTCTGCTGAGAGAGGATTTCCCTGGAAGCGACGGCTTTCAGCGTCTTCCCCTCAATGAATTCCATGGCAAGGTAGAGCCGGTTCTCAAACTCCTTTATCTCATAAATGGTCGCGATATTGGGATGGTTGAGCGAAGACGCGGCCCGGGCTTCATGGTAAAACCGCTCCTTCTCGACCGCATCGGAGGCCAGGTAATGGGGAAGAAACTTCAGAGCGACCACCCGGTCGAGTTCGGTATCCTGGGCCTTGTAGACGATGCCCATGCCGCCTTCGCCGAGTTTCTCGAGTATCTTATAGTGGGAGACAGTCTGGCCGATCATCTTGAATTCTTAGGGAAATCGAGCGAGAATCACAAATCAAGGTATTGAGAAATCAGGTGAGTGTCAAGACGGCAAAACCCCGACCGGCAGCGGGCCGATCGGGGTTTTGGGTTGTTCAGGCTTGCTTATCGGGGGAAAGGTTTGAAGATCGCGAACATCGCCCCTCCCGGATCCTTCAGATACGCGAACCGGCCGGTACCGGGAATATCGGTCGGCGGCAACACGGTGCTGCCACCGAGCGATTTCGCTTTCGCCTCGATTGCGTCACAGTCTGCGACCTGCAGGTACGGCAACCAGTGCGGCGGCACGCCCTTCATCTGTTCGGTGAGCCCGTACATCCCTCCGATGTCGGATCCGCTGTTCGAAAAGATTGTGTACGGGGGAGTGATCGGAAGAGGCTTGGTCGACCATCCGAAGAGGGATGTATAGAACTTGCCCGCAAGTTGCTCGTTGCTCGTCCCGAGCTCGAACCAGCACGTGGAGCCTGTTTCGTTGACGATCTGGGAGCCGGTGTGCTTCTTCGCCTGCCAGAGACTCAGCATCGCGCCCGCGGGGTCCTGCAGCACCGTCATCCGGCCGACGTCCATCACATCGAACGGAGGCATGACGGTTTTCCCGCCGAGCGAGGCGACTTTCTTCGCGGCGTCGTCGACATTGCTGACTGCGACGTAGCAATTCCAGTGGGGTGGAATTCCCTCCTGCGACTTCTCACGCTGGTAGAGGGCGCCGACGTTCTTTCCGTTCAGCTTCAGCATCGTGTAGAACGCGCCGTTCCCCATCGGCGAGTCTTCGTAGGTCCAGCCGAAGAGTTGCGTGTAAAATTGCTTGGCAGCGGGCTGATCGGCCGCCATCAGCTCGATCCAGCAGAACGAACCGGGTTTATGATTGGCTACTTCCGGCATGGCAGGGTCTCCTTATGATGAGTTCGGTGGATTATGTCTGGCCTCCCTATTTAGGGTTTATCGAACCATTCCAAATTTCTTGTTCAGGGCGGTCATTTTGATGAAGTACCTGAGCCGGACTTTGAAAATCTCCGGGCGGTGTCTTGCGGCGTCGATCCATCCGACCCGTATATGTTTATAATGTTGGGGATAGGCGGAAAAGTTCCTCCAGACGACCGGATCTTTTCGCAATGTATCGAGAATGTCCTTTGGGAGTCTGAATTTCCTGAGACCGCGCGAGAGAGAGGACCCGGTTTTCCGTTTCTCCATGTGATGCTGAATGCTTTTCAAGCCGGAGGCGGTCATTTTTCGGGCTCTGATGAGGCGCCTGACCCGCTCCTTATTCATCTCGGAAAGGACGCTGTTCTTTCGCCGGGGGCTGAATCGTTGAGCATAGCGCTTCGCGTCGATCGGTTTCAAAGTGCTGTCGATCCATCCGTAACACAAGGCCTCCTCCACCGCGTGGTTATACGGGATGCGCGCCTTTCCGCTCTCCTTCTTGTAGTAGACGAGCCAGATCTCGGGCGACGTGCCGTGGTGTTTCGCCAGCCACGACCGCCACTGTTTTCTGTTCGTTACGTAGAGGGTTTTGCCGAGCTTCATCTCCTACAACATCCTGCCCGCAATCTGGCCGATGGTGATCATCGCGGCTTCAATCCTTTCCGACCAGGCGTGGCCGCAGTTGAGCCGGATGCATTGATTGAACTGTCCCTTGGGCGAGAAGAGAGGGCCGGGCACGACGCTGATATTCTTCTCGAGCGCCTTTTGATACAACTCCATCGAATCGACCCCCCTCGGGAATTCCACCCATAAGACCGTCCCTCCTCTCGGGCGCGTGACTTTCGTGCCCTCCGGAAAATACCGGCGCGCGGCCTGCACCATCGCCTGCATCTGGGCCTCGTACGACCTTCGAACTTTCCGGAGAAAATGATCGTATCCGCCGGAGTTCAGCATTTCGGCGATCGCCAGCTGCGGAAGGCTCGCGGTCGAGATAGAATTTGCGAGCTTGAGCCGGCGAACCTGTTTCAGATATTTGCCCGGGACGGTCCAGCCGATCCGGAATCCCGGCGAGATTGTTTTGGAAAACGACGAGCACGACAGCACGTTCCCTTCTTTGTCGTACGCCTTCAACGCCTTCGGCCGCGCCCCTTCGTGCGACAGGTCTCCGTAGATATCGTCCTCGATGAGCGGCACGCCCATTCTTGAAAGCATTCTGACCAGCGACTTTTTGTTCTCTTCGGGCATCGAGCAGCCGAGGGGGTTGTGAAAATTAGGCTGGACGAACACACCTGCAACCCGCTGCCGGTTGATCGCGGACTCCAGAGCGTCGAGGCAGATCCCCTCGCGCGGATCCGTGGGAATTTCGAGGGCTTTCAGATTGAGAGTGTCCAGGATCTGGAGGATGCCGAAGTAGGTCGGGGACTCGACCGCGATCGTGTCGCCGGGGTTGGCGATGACGCGGAGGCAGAGGTTCAACGCTTCCGAGCAGCCCACGGTGACGACGATCTCCTCCGGGGTGAGATTGCATCCCCAGTCGAGGGAGCGGCGGGCGATCTGGCGCCGGAGTTCCATGTTTCCCGCCGGCGATCCGTACTGGTTGCTCTCATGCTCATGCCGCCGCGCGGCGGCGCTGAGAAACCTGTTCAACTTCCGCGTGGGAAGAAGGTTGTTCGAGGGCGTCGCCGCGCCGAGCGGGACGACAAGCGGGTTGACGTTGCTTTCATGGACTTCAAGCGCAAGGTCGGCGATGTCCACCTTCGTGGCGGTCGGAGCGGGCGCGGAGATCCTCGGCTCCATGGGGAGTTCGCGCGGCTGCATCCGGACGTAATAGCCCGATTGAGGGCGGGCTTCGATCAACCCCTTGTTCTCGAGCGTGATGTACGCCTGCAGGACCGTCGAGAGGCTCACGCCGAGTTTCGATTTCAACTTTCGCACCGAAGGGACGCGCTCGCCCGCTTTGATGGCTCCCCGGTCGATCTGTTTCGCGATTTTGTCCGCAACCTGTTCGTAGAGATGCGTCGTGGGTGCTTGCGTGGTTGTGCTCATAGTGTGCTCCTTTATTCCTGTCATTCTGAGGCGCGAAGCGACGAAGAATCTGCCACGATGCTACGTATACACGAGTAGATCCTTCGCTTCGCTCAGGATGACAATGATGTGGTTCGGATGACAATTCAAATATACCTCCATTCCCGGTACCGTCAAATACAATTTTCAAAAAAGTGAACTGTATCGGTTACAATTACTGAAAACTGCATCTGTTTTGGTTGAAAAAGGGATGGTATATTAAGAAAAAGAATGAAAGGCAGGGGGTCTGAATGAACACGAACAAGCGCTCTGAAAACCTCGATCTTCCCATCGAGGAGCTGCGGGAACGGCTGTACGACGCGGTCGACATGGTCGTGGGGCTCTATGACGGGATCGAGCGCAAGAAACTTTTCGCAAGCAATTCTCCCGGGGAAGTGAAGGCCCTCTTTGACGAGCCGCTTCCATCCTCCCCTTCGGATATCGGCTCGCTGCTCCAGAGAGTTGAGCGCGATGTCTTCGGGCACTCCACCCTGAACATCAGTCCGAATTTCTACGCGTATGTGGTTTCCGGCGGGAATCACGCGGGCCTGCTCGCGGAGCTTCTCGCATCGGCCCTGAACCAGAACCCGGGCAAGTGGAACCTCGGCGCGGCGGCGGTGGAACTGGAGCTTCGCGTGGTGCGATGGATCGCCGAGTTCATCGGGTACGATTCTGACGCCGCGGGAGTGCTCGTGAGCGGAGGATCGGCGGCGAACCTTACCTGCCTCAAGGCCGCGAGGGATTTCAAGGCGCGATTTGACATCCGGGGCTCCGGCGCAAGAGCGGGCGCCCCGCTGACGATGTATGTTTCCACGGAAGGGCACTCCTGTCTCACCAAAAGCGTGGACATGCTCGGGCTCGGCAGGGAATCACTCAGAAAAATCCCGGTGAAGGATGATTTCACGATCGACCTTGAACTGCTTGAACAGAAGATTGTCGAAGACAAGGCGGCCGGGTTTATTCCCATCTGCGTGATCGGCAACGCAGGTACGGTGAATACCGGGGCCGTCGACCGGCTGGCCCTGCTTGCGGGGATCGCGAAGCGGCACGACCTGTGGTTCCATGTGGACGCCGCGTACGGAGGGCCAGCCGCTGCGACACCCTCGGGGCGCGAGCTGTTTGCGGGGCTGAAACTTGCGGACTCCATCGCCACAGACGCGCATAAATGGCTTTACGCACCGTATGAAGCGGGCGTGGCGCTTGTGAAGAACAAGGAGGCGCTCCGAAATTCCTTCAGCATCATGGCGGACTATCTGCGGGACGTCGACAACACGGGCCGTCACGATTCGACGGAGTACAACTTCGAGCTCTCCCGCAATTTCAAAGCGTTAAAGGTCTGGATGGCTTTCAAAGCGTACGGGGCGGAGAAGATCCGGGCCGCGATTGAGGGGAACATCCGGACGATCCGGCATTTCGCGCGACTCATAGAGGCGGCGCCGGACTTTGAGATGCTCGCGCCCGCGTCCCTCTCGATCGCCTGCTTCAGATACCGCACCGGGGACCCGCAATTCTGGAATGACGAGGCGTATCTTTCGTCGTTGAACAGGAGCATTCTCCGGGAATTGGAGCGGGACGGAAGGGTGTTCCTGTCGGGCACCGTCATTCACGGGAAACAGGCGCTCCGGACCTGCCTGGTGAACCACCGGACTGAGACGGCCCATGTGGAATATCTGTTGAGAATCCTCCGCGAGGTCGGGCAGTCGTCTCATACGTCGCTCCATCGGGTCGAGCAGGAAGTCGCCACGTGAAGAAACTCCTGAACAACAGGATCATACTCGCGTTCGCAGCGATCTATGTCATCTGGGGCTCGACGTTTCTCGGCATCCGTATCGCGATCGAGACGATACCGCCGTTCCTCATGGCGGGAATCCGGCACCTGACGGCGGGGCTCATTCTTTATCCCTGGTCCAGGGCGCGGGGCGCCGCCAGACCCACGGCGATCGAATGGAGATCGACCGCAATCATCGGTGTGGCGCTCCTTTGCGTCAGTAACGGCACGGTCACATGGTCTGAGCAGCGCCTCCCCTCCGGGATCGCCGCGCTGATTGTCGCCACGATACCGATGTGGATTGCGCTCCTGGCGTGGGCCGGGTCGAAGGGCGTGCGCCCGAACCGGGGGACGATCGCAGGGCTCGTCATGGGGTTCGCCGGCATCGTGCTGCTCATCGGCCCGGACCGGATCCTCGGTCACGGGAAGATAGATCTCGCGGCCGCGACAGCGCTCATTTTTGCCGGAGCTTTTTGGGCGAAGGGGTCGCTGTTCTCACGCACGGCAAAGCTTCCTTCTTCGCAGCTCCAGGCCGCCGGCATGGAAATGCTCGCGGGGGGTGCAGCGCTTCTCATTCTCAGCGGCGTGACAGGGGAATTGTCTCATTTCGATCCTTCCACTGTCTCGCTCCGGTCGTGGCTTGCTCTTTCGTATCTCACCGTTGGCGGCTCCATCGTCGGCTTCACCGCCTACGCGTGGCTCTTCAGGGCTACGACGCCTTCGCGAGTCGCGACTTATGCCTATGTGAACCCGGTCATCGCGATTCTGCTCGGGTGGGGGTTTGCAGGCGAGGAGTTGGACGCTCACGTGTTTGTCGCCGCGGGCGTGATCGTCCTTGCGGTGGTCCTCATCATCACCGCGCAGCAGAAAGGGAGTTACAGGTTGCTCTTCCGAAAAGCAGCGGACAAACCCGTGGCGGCCGAACACCTCCCCACAACAACCGGGATTCAATCATGACAAACGAAACCAGGTACGTCACAAAGCTCGATATTAAGTTCCAGCACCTGGAACTGATCGACATCCCCAGCATGGTCAACGAGTGTAAAGACAAATGGTTTAATCAGACTCTCACGAAAGTCAACGACAGCGTCGTACGGCTGGGGATCGTGGAAGGGGAGTACCACTGGCACAAGCACGACGCCGACGATGAGTTCTTCTATGTCCTCGAAGGCAAATTGCTGATCGACCTCGAGGGGAGGACGATAGAGCTGAACCCGGGGCAGGGGGTGACGATCTCAAAAGGCGTGATGCACCGCCCGCGCGCCCCGAAGAAAACCGTCATGCTGATGATGGAAACCAGCGGAATCGTCCCGACCGGAGATTAACGGTTTTCCCCGTGTAACTCCTGCCCCCGCCCGCCGTACACCCCTGTGAATCAGACTCTGCCCGGTTATGCGTCCACCGGAAGCATTCACAGGCAGAAAGCCATCCAACCAGGTTCCTTCGAGGAGTCATCCATGAAGAGGTTCATCGTTCCGGTTCTGGCAGCTTTTTTCTGCCTCACGAATTCCTTTGCGCAATCGGCCGACATCCTTCCCGCCGACAATCTCGTCGTCGAGGGAATCCCGCCGATACCGTCGCAGATCGCCTCCGAGGTCGGACGCTATACGGAGTTCCGCAGCGCCGCTCTTTTTGGATGGAACCCGGCCAGGCACGAAATGCTCATCTCGACCAGGTTCAGCGACGTCGCGCAGGTGCACTATGTCAGGTTCCCCGGCGGTGCGCGGACGCAAATGACCTTCTTCCCCGATCGCGTCGGGAACGCCTCCTTCGGTCCCGTCCACGACGACTATTTTGTCTTCAATAAGGATATCGGCGGCGGCGAGTGGTTTCAGAATTACCGCTTCGATCTTTCGACGGGCGATATTACGCTGCTGACCGACGGAAAATCGAGGAACACGCTCGGCATCTGGTCGAAGGACGGAAGCCGCATGGCGTACGGCTCGACCCGGCGCAACGGCAAGGATATCGACTTCTATACCGTCGACCCCCTGAACCCGAAATCGGACGCGATGCTCGCACAGTTGAGCGAAGGAGAAGCCTGGAATCCGCTTGACTGGTCCCAGGATGGCACGGAGATTCTCGCAGAACGGGAGGTCTCCGCAAACGAGTCGTATATCTGGATGTTCGACGCCAGGACGGGTGAAAAGAAACTGATCACGCCGCAGAAGAAAGGCGAGGAGGTCTCCTATCAGGGCGGGAGGTTTAGCTCGGACGGCAAGGGGTTTTACACCGTGACGGACCGGGGGTCGGAGTTCCTCCGGCTTACCTATATCGACTTTGCGACCGGCAAGCACGACTACATCACCAAAGACATCCCGTGGGATGTGGACGATTTCGACATCACCGGGGACGGCAAGACAATCGCGTTCACGACCAACGAAGACGGCATGAGTGTCTTGCATCTGATGGATCTGGCCACGCGAAAAGTTCTGCCCGTGCCGAAGCTTCCGGTCGGCGGAGTCACGGGGCTGCAGTTCCACAAAGACGGCACGCTCCTTGGGTTCAACATGACCTCCGCCCGTTCCGCTCTGGATGTCTATTCGCTGGACATCGCGCAACAGAAGGTCGACCGGTGGACATTCAGCGAAACCGGGGGGCTGAACATAGAGAAGTTCCCCGAGCCCGAGCTTGTCAGGTGGAAATCGTTCGATGGGAAAATGATCTCCGGCTTCCTCTACCGGCCGCCGGCGAAGTTTTCAGGCAAGACGCCCGTGATCATCAATATCCACGGGGGGCCGGAGTCCCAGTTCCGCCCGGGATTTCTCGGCAGGAATAATTATTACCTGAACGAATTGGGCGCCGCGATTCTCTTCCCGAATGTCCGCGGATCGACAGGCTACGGGAAGACGTTCCTGAAGCTCGACAACGGGTTTAAGCGCGAGGATTCCTACCGCGATATCGGGGCACTGATCGACTGGATCAAAACCCAGCCGGGGCTCGACGGAGACCGGATCATGGTCACCGGGGGAAGCTACGGGGGCTTCATGACGTTTGCAGTCGCGACCACCTACAACGATAAAATCCGGTGTTCCCTTCCGGTGGTCGGGGTCACCAACTTTGTCACGTTCCTGGAACACACGGAGGCATACCGGCGCGACCTGCGGCGGGTCGAGTATGGAGACGAGCGGGAGCCCAAGATGCGGGCCTTCCTGGAAAAAATTGCGCCTCTGAACAAAGCCCAAAACGTGACGAAGCCGATGTTCGTGGTGCAGGGAAAGAACGACCCGCGGGTGCCCTACACGGAAGCGGAGCAGATGGTGTCGACCTTGAAGAAGAGTGCCACGCCGGTTTGGTTCCTGCTGGCGAAAGACGAGGGGCACGGCTTCGCAAAGAAGAAGAACCAGGATTACCAGTTCTACGCGACCGTGATGTTCATGAAGCAGCACCTGCTGAAATAATTGCGGTGTGTGACATCAGCCGTGCTCGCCTCCGCCGCTTTTAGAAAGATCCCGACCTAAAGCATGTCGGGATGACGAGAATAGGAGATTCCGGGGCTCGACGGGTGCAGCTGATTACTTTCGCGTTATTCCGTGGGCCCAGTCGAGCGCGATCATGATCGGTTTTGAACTGCTTCCCTCGACCGAGGAGTTGATGAGAAATCTCTTTCCATCTTTCGAAACGGCGTACCTTGCCGCCGCCACATAGACGTCGACATCTGTGTCGAATAACGGTTTCGGAATCCCCTGCTCGAATGAAGTCCCCCTCCCGGTCACGCTGACCGCCATGACCTTTTTGTCCGGGGCGAGGTAGAAAAGCTCCTTCCCGTCCTTGCTCCACAAGGGCGCCGCGCCACCCGAGATGGAGACCTGCCACTTCCCCTGCGTGAGGGGAAATGCCTGGACATAGACCTCATACTTCCCCGATTCATCGGAGGAGTATGCAATCCATCGCCCATCCGGGGAAAAATGACCCGAATACTCGCTCGCGGCGGATTGCACGTACGGATACGGTTTTCTATCTCCTCCAGTGGGCAATATCCACAAATCTTCCTTCGTTCTCTGGCCGAGCTGCTGAAACAGTAGATACCGCCCGTCCGGTGAACAATCCATCGGGAACTTCCCGTCCGGGGATTTGAACAGGAGCTCCTCGGTTCCCGCGCCGCTCCCGACCTTTTGATAGAGATTGGCAACTCCCTCGGGATTCGAGTCAAAGAACACCCGGCTTCCATCCGACGACCAAACCGGATCGTCGTCGACCGCGGAGCTGAATGTGAAACGGGATTCAGTCTGGCGCTGGAGATCGAGTATCCAGAGGTCGTTGTTTCTGGTCAGCGGATCGACCCGACGGAACACAACGCGCTTCTCGTCGGGAGAGACACAGAAATCAAAATTGGAGCCGGAGGTCCCGGCCTTCTCAAGCCGTTTCCCGGACCTGTCGAACCAGACGAGTTGCCTGTTGCCGGTCGAGCCGGCGCCGAGTCCGAGGGCAAGGACCCCTCCGGAGGACGCCGAGAAGAGACCGAAGCTGTAGGTCTGGTCGAATCCGACATCCTCGGTGATCGGAAACGCCTGGCCGCTCAGTGTTCCCTTCGACGCGTCAAACGGCTGAGCCATAAGAGACCGTTCCATGACGAAGAGCAGGTATCCCGGGGAAGCGTAGATGGCATTCGATTTGATCGGAAGGAGCAACGAGCTCTCCTTGGAGTCGAGCGACCCGAGGAAGACTCCGGTTTTTTCGTCTTCCGTGCTGCGCCGGAGATAAACGAAGTGTCGCCCGTCAGGGAGGAAACTCGCCCACCGGTGTGAATCTTCCCTTCTTGCAGAGTCGAGGGTAGTCAGTTCAGTGGGTGTTCCACCCGCTTCGGGTACCTGCTGAAGCCCGCTCCCAAAGTTGGGCGCGAAGACAATGATCCCGGCGCTGCTCCACGTTCCGCCCCTTGCCTGCGGGGCATCGGCCAACGACTGTACCGGGCCGCCGGATGCTTCCACCTTCCGGAGCTTTCCGTTTTGGAAGAAGCCGATGTAGCGGCTGTCGGGGGACCAGAATGGATAGATTGCATCGTCGGTGCCCGAAACGGGTGTTGCGAGAAGAGAGGCAAGAGGTCTCAACCAGAGCATCGATCTCCCTGACGAGTCTCTCGCCGCATAAACAAGCTTGAGACCGTCCGGGGAAATCACAGGAGCCTGACCCAGGAACGCCCCTTTCTCGGGGGGTGGAATAATGAATCGGACCGGGTTTGATTCTTTGGCCGGCTCGCGCCAGTACAGGAAGGCGAATAATGCCGTGGTAAGGAGAAAGAATGCTGTCGTCGATGCGAGGAGGAGCGGCCGTTTCTTTTTTGCAGGGGCAGGCTCGGGTGCGGCGGATGGGGTGTGAGCCGCGGAGGAGATGAGACCGGTTTGAACGGCCCCTGCAGAGCTCTTATAAACATCGCGCACTGCCGTCACCCTGCTCATCCGCTGCCGGCTCGACTCGCGCTTGAAGCGCTTGAGGTCTTTCGCGATATCCTTCACCGAGTTGTAACGTTCGTCGGGTTCTTTCTGCAGGCATTCCAGTACGATCCGGTCGAGTTCAGGATCGAGTTCCGGTTTGACAACGCTCATCGGAGCCGGATCGACGTTGACGATCTCGTACATGAGCGCGGTTTCGTGAACCCCTTTGAAGGGGAGTTCCCCGGTGAACAGTTCGTAGAGGAGGACGCCAAGAGAGAAAATATCCGAACGGTGGTCGGTCTCCTGGCCCTGCACCTGCTCCGGCGACATGTATCCTGCGGTTCCGATCGTGCTTCCGGCTTTTGTCAGGCGGCTTGCCCTTGAAGCCCGGAGCTTCGCGAGACCGAAATCCATGATCTGAACGATCCCGTCTTTCCGGACCATGATATTCTCGGGCTTGATGTCGCGGTGCACGATCCCTTTCTCGTGCGCCGCGGAGAGGCCCTCCGCGATCTGCACGCCGACGTCGATCGCTTTGGCGGGGTTGATCGAGCTCATCTTCTCGCGGAGCGTCTGGCCGTCGACAAACTCCATCACGATGAACATCTGCCCGTCGTGCTCCTGAATGTCGTGGATGGTGCAGACGTTCGGATGGTTCAGCGCCGAGGCGGCCTGCGCTTCCTGGACGAAGCGGGCCTTATCCTGGGCGGATGCGGCGAGCTCGGGGGGAAGAAACTTCAGAGCGATCGTGCGTTTGAGCTTGGTGTCCTCGGCTTTATACACCACGCCCATCCCGCCTTCACCGAGCTTCTCGAGAATATGGTAATTGGAAATCGTCTGTCCGATCATGGCATCAATTCTAATGAAAATTCGAGTGTTTTCCTAACGGGACCAATCTCAGGTACTGCCTGATTTTCGATGCCTGATCGTCCCGCGACCTGAAGGTCGCGGCTACCGATGCCTCGGGCTTGGTAGCCGCAGCCTTTAGGCTGCGGGTTTTCGGCTCGCGTGTTAAGATTGACCCACTACCCAATCTCGCTCCCATGCTCCGCGTGGGAGCGTCGAAATGGGACGCTCTGCGTCCCATCCTCGTTGCGGCGCAGAGCGCCGCGGTATGCGTTCCCACGCAGACAGACTGTGTGAGAACTTCCCCAAAGGGGTTTCATCAGACTTTGACGTGGGGATTTACACTTCTCCTCGTTTAGAAGATCTGCTCTGCCCGAGGATCGATG